>PMOP01000452.1 GCA_003161495.1 Acidobacteriota bacterium
AAGTGGAGGATAGAGCCAGGTGATGGAATCTTTCATCACAGATTCGGGAATCGGGTGGTTAGGCATGCTGACCAGTATACATACCTCTGTGACTCTCACAGGGGCCAGACGTGGCGCAGATTAGGAAGCCGGTCGTTAGAATACGGTGTCCGAAGAGCATTGATCAAATAGTCTCAAGTCAAATTTCTGAGCCGAAGTAGAACGTCGCATCAGAATCGTCCCGCAGCATCCAGTTTGCGCTGTTCCTCAGGATCGTGCATTTCCGCATCGAGATAAATTTGGGTAACTTCGAGCGACTTGTGCCCGAGCCAATTCTTAATTTTCATCAGGTCGAAGCCAGAGCGCAGCCAGTTGGTAGCCGCAGTTTTCCGGAGCCTGTGAAGATAATGCTCCTCGCATACGGGACGAGTCTCGCACGTTACCTCGACTTCGCGGCGGTTGTCGTATCGGCCCTCACGAATCACAACCTTGCACTGTCCACAATTCAGCCCCGCACGCTTCGCGATTGCTTTGAATTTACGAAGGAAGTGACCCTCAGGTTTCCCATCCACGTTAGTGAAAACCCAGCGGTCGGACATGGCGTGCTTTTTGTGATCGGCCAGCAGCGAACCCAATTCAGTCGTGAGCGGGACGTGCCGTTCCTCGTGGTTCTTCGGAAGGAAACCAACGTCCGACTTGCCCTCACCGCTCACTGTGAAACGAAGATTTTTTAGGTCGAGGTCTTTCCAAGTGGCGTACTGGACTTCCTGTTCGCGACATCCTGTGCGGACAAAGAAGAGATATCGCAAGTATTCCTCAGGCGTCATCTCCGCGAAGAGTTTGACTAGCTCGTCGGGGTTATACGCCTTCGTCCTGGTCCGCTGAACCTTGGGGAGCTTGATTAACTTCGAAGACTTTTCGACACCGTTCGCCTTAAGGAGAGAGAAAACAAAACCCATTCGAATGGAGATGGTTTTGTTGCTGTAGTCTCGCTCGCGTAAGAACTCGACATAGGAGTTCAACGCCCGAGATGTCGCCAACTGATCGATGAACCTGACGCCCCTGGGCAGATTCTCCTTCAATTGGTCGAACGCGTTATCATAAGCGGCGATAGACCGCGGCCGACCGAATCGGCGGTCTTGCAAATAGTTTTCAACAGCGGTCTTGATGGAAATACGAATGGTGTTCGCTTGGTTCGTCAGGTCATCAACGGTTAGACCGAGCTCTTGCGCTTGGCGGGCGACCGGAGCGGCCTTTGCAGCCTTCGCTGCGGCGTATTCCGAGTCGTGCTTAACCCACTGATACTTCCCAGCGCTGTTGCGAACGCGAATAAAATAGGGACCGTTCTTGGCCGCTTCGGGCCGGCGCCCTACAGAGAGCCGACGATATCGCCATCCTGTTCCCTCGATCTTTTGCCGGTAATAGACAGTTTGAATTGCCATCCGTTTCCTCGCTGCAAGGCCATGCAAGACCCCACAATTGCCACAAAAAATGTAGCATGCTGTAGCACGGATGGGAATAGTACTAATGGGTGAGCTTATTTAGATATGGCGGAGAGGGTGGGATTCGAACCCACGGTCGGGTTTCCCCGACACTCGCTTTCGAGGCGAGCTCCTTCAACCGCTCGGACACCTCTCCGCGGTTCTGGTTCATTCTAGCGGAGTGGCGACGGGGGGGCAACGACAGGCGGGTTGATTGTTGCGAGAGGCCTATGCGCAAAAATTATTGTTTTCCGGCTGGACGCGCGCGAAACGGGAAGAAGGCCGGGACACGCTGGCGGTAGGCCTCGTAGCTCGGGCCGAAGCGAACGGCTAATTCTTTTTCCTCGAGGCGGATCACAATCAGCGCGAAGGGCAACCAGACGATCAGAACGATCCAAAGCGATGGCGTCCCGCATAGCAGGGCTGCTCCGAGGACGGCGCTGAACATTCCGGCGTAGCGCGGGTGGCGCACATGGGCATACAGGCCGCCCGAAAACATTTCGCCCGTGCCGGTAAGTTCGGCGTGGCCGATGAGCCTTCGGCTGCCCAGCTCTCGTTCGACGCGCGCGAAAAGATATCCTTCGACGGCGATCAGTGCAAAGCCCGNNAACCAGAATGCGGCGCGAACGCGTCTTCTCCAGAAGGAATTGAAGGGGTGAAGAATAAGCCAATAGATTGGTATGGGCAGTTCAAAGAAAAGAACGAAGCCGGCGACGGCGTGAAGGAAACGCATTTAGCTCGCTTTCTGATGTTTCTTCGCGAGCAAAACATGTACAGGCGAGTAGCCGATCACGCCGAAAACAAGAAGCGCTCCTCCCAGAGCGAGCCAGGACCACTGTGTCCAGCCCTGGTCCGCGCCCCACAATCCCCAGCTCGAGGCAGCAGCGCCGGCCACCACGTAGAGAAGCCGGGCCATGCCGGCCACATTCGGATCCGCTGACATCCGTTGACCTCACCTGTTCAGAAATTACCGCGCTACGCATCTTACCAGATGTTTCTCGTTGGCTTGCGTTTGCGGTAGCGACCTAGGGTGACCTCGAGGATGCGCGTTCCGTCCCGAAAAACGCGGGACGGAACGGGCGCTACAAAAGCAATCTGCCCTGTTATGACGTGTCTTGTAGTAAGCCGGGTTGCAAGCGGGGGTTGACGCGGCGCGGATTTCCGGGGGACCATGCTGTCGCAGTTTGGCAAAAACGAGGAGGCACCCTTGAGCGCTCTTGTAAAGTCATCCTGGAAAACCATGGAAATGGAACAGCTGAATGACAAGCTTTCGCGACAGATGATATCCGGAGAGAACGCGACGATTTCACAACTCGTGCTGAAGAAAGGCGCCATGGTTCCGCGCCACTCCCACACCAACGAGCAATATTCGTGGATTATTTCCGGTTCGTTGAAATTTATTTTTGATGACCGGGAAGTTCTGGTCGGGGCGGGCGAAATCCTTGTGATTCCACCGAATGTGGCGCACTCGGCCGTGGCGCTCGAAGATACCGTGGACGTCGACATTTTCGCGCCACGCCGCGAAGACTGGATCCGCAANNCGCAAGGAGGATTCCTACCTGCGAAAATAGGCTTTCCGCCGCGAAAGGCGCAGATGCTAACTCTCAGCCGTTTCGCGCATCTAACAACAGTGAGTGGAAGCTCGGCCTGATTCCGCGCAGCACGCGCAGGTATAATATCTTGATGGTTTTTTGTACGCCGCATCTTCTCTTGCGAGGGTGGAATGAAATTCCTCTGGAAAAAACTGCGTTTGCGCGTGTCCCTGGCGGCGGTCTTTCTTGGTGCGGCCCTGCTGCTAGGAGT
>PMOP01000234.1 GCA_003161495.1 Acidobacteriota bacterium
CGGTGGGGGTGGAGGTGGCGCCTGGGGCGCAGGCTTTTTACAAGCCGCGCTCAGGGCGAGGATCGCGAGCAATGTAGTGAACAGAATCCTGGCGTGCTTACGTGTCCGCATCTTTCTTATTCTTCCTCCTTTAACAATTTACGTGAGCTTTGGTTGCCAGTGCAAATGCCTACTTGAATCTTCCGACCTCGGTTGATCCGAACACGCCGTCATTGCCTGGGATCGCCTCATTTGGACGACCAGTTGGGAGACTCATTCTGCCCCTGTTTGGTGAGCTGATGAGCCTGCGTCCCATCGGCAAGCATGGACCAAATTTGTCGCGTTCCCGTACGCGTGGATTCGAACACAAGATGGCGTCCATCGGGAGCCCAACTGGGCCGCTCATTGCGGCCGACATCGCGCGTCAATTCCACAAGCTGGCGAGTAACGATCTCCATTACATAGATGTCGTAGTTCCCATTCGGGCGCCGCCAACTGAATGCCAGCAACTGGCCGTTGGGCGACCAAGCAGGATCGATGACGTACCCCATGTCGGGCAGATCCACTTTGGCCTGGCTCGATCCGTCCGAGTTCATGGTGTAAAGCTGCGGGATGCCGCCGCGGTCGCTGACGAAAGCGACTTGCTGGCCCGTCTTGGGATTCCAGGAAGGAGACGTATTGGATCCATTCGAAAAAGTAAGGCGCTTGGGGCGCTGGCCCGATGCATCCGTGATGAACAGTTCGGGATTTCCAAGCATGCTGGACATAAACATGAGCTGCGAACCGTCCGGCGACCACGAGGGTGATGAATTCGTGCCCCGGAAGCGCGGCCAGGAAATCAGGTGATTGGTCAGCATCGAATAAACGCAGATCTGAGCCGTCAGAACGCTGCTGCTGCCCGGCTGCGCGAAACACGTGAACGCGATACGCGAAGTGTCGGGCGACCAGCGAGGCGTGAGGGAGATGGTATGGATCTGGGTCAGCTGCCGCTGATTTTCGCCGTCATAATCCATGGCCCAGATTTCCTTGTTGCCGCTGCGATTGCTGACAAACGCGATCTCTGTGGCGGCGATTCCCGGCAGGCCGCCGGAAAGTTTTCCAATAATTTCGTCTGCAAATTGATGAGCGAACGCGCGGGCTTGCGTTTCCGTGGCCTCTCCGCGATACACTTTTCCGATTACTGGAGGCAGGGAAGCGTCGCGGACGTCGTTCAGCCACGCTTGAATCTCCACGCTGTTGCCGTTGACGGTGAAATTGCCGAATGCAAGCAGTTGCGCCGAGGCGGGCGCGGCGGACCATCCCTTGTAATCGACTTCGGCGGGCGTGCCGGGAGACTGCAACGGGTTGTAACTTTTGCTGACCAGGTCGAGAATGCCGCTGAAATCCAGGTCCGACCGCAGCACGTCGCTGAAGAGCGTGGCTAGCGGCTGGGAAGGCGTGTCCTTGGCCGCGAAATCCGCCACGGCAACGCGGGCTTTTGAGACGCCGAGGCCGGTGCCGGTCTTGAACCAATCCTGAGCCGAAGCCGGTGCGGGCGCGACAACGAAAATGAATCCACAGATGAACACTGATAAACACAGATATAGATTCAGATTCCGTTGGGAAAATAATTTTTGTGATCGTTTGCGAAACTGCTGGATCATGCGATCTCTTTTCCGGCTGGATATGCGCTGTCCATCATTTCTGCATCCTTGTCATTTCTAAACTAACGGCGGAAGTCGAACCAGAATTCCACGGTTACGCTGCTGCCTGGATAATTGGACGGCAAGGGTGACATTGGGCTCGAACTGAGTATGGCCCTCAGCGCCGAATTGTCCACCGAACGGTTGCCGCTAGATTGCAACATCTGAACGTTGGCGACCGTGCCGTCGCGCATGACCTGAAACGAATAACTCGATCTCGGCGCCCAGCGTACGGTCGGATCGACTGTCGACTGCAGCCAATTGCTGCTGATCCGGTTTCGCACCGCATCTACATACGATGGAAATCTTCCCGCGAAATCGCCGCCCCCTGGTCCATTGAATCCCATGCCGCCTTGCGTCGGGCCGTTCATCGCGAAGGACGAATAAGGAAGAGCCGGAGCGCCTCCCTGGCCGTAGGGTACAGCATTTGTTGGCGGCGGAGTTTTATCCTCAAAAACTTTGGAAGGTCGTGTGACGATTTTTGGGGTCTTATCCTTGGCGAATTCGGGAATTTTTTTTACGTCGGGCGGATCGATCTCCTTCACTTTGGGCTGCGGCTCGGCATTATAGAGACCTTTGGTCGTGTCCACTGTCTGGCTAGTGGTTACGGCATCCGGCCGAGGCAGCATGATTCCCGGAAGCTTCGCCACAAGTCCCACGGAAACGGAATTGTCGCCTCCGGCGCTTCCCCACATGTCGCCGCGGTGCGAGTAGATTGTGGAAACCGTCAGCGAACCAAACAGCAGCGAGTGAAATGCGACAGACCACAAGAACGGCTTCTTCAAGCCTTCGGCGCCGGGATGATGTGGGAGCTGCGGCATAAGTCTCAGTGAGGAGCGTCGTCGAGAGGCTCCGTCACGACGCTGATATTTTGGATGCCGGATTGGCGCATCGTGTCCACGACCAGGGCAAAGGCACCGAAGGGGACCGTCTTATCGCAACGGAGATAGACCGCGTCTCCCTGAGGATTATGCATTTGGGCATGAACCTTGTCACCCAATTCGTGAATGTTGACGGCGGCGTCGCCAATATAGATGCGCTGCGCGCGATCGATGGAAACGACGATGCGTGATTCGGAAATCTCTTTTACAGTTTTGGTCTTCGGCACGTCCACTTCGATTCCGGATTGCAGGATCGGCGCCGTGATCATGAAAATCACGAGCAGCACGAGCATGACGTCCACAAAGGGGACGATGTTGATCTCCGAAAGAGAAGTGCCGGTTTGGCGGCTCAGTTGTGGCATTTTTCAATTCGCCTAAATCTAAAAAAAGCTTTTAAAACTGAGAACACAGAGGTCACAGAGTAAGAGTCGGAATGCCGATCCGAGAAGGGTTTCTCAACTTTTCTCGGTGTGTTCTCTGTGTTAAAGAATTTCGCATATGCTTCCGTCTTTTTGATGCTCAACCGCGCTGTCCTGGATTCATCTTTTCGACAACGGCCGTGACTTCCATCGCGAAACTATCCATCCGCGCGCTGAGATCCCTGATGCTGTGCAAAAAATGGTTGTAGGCGATCACGGCGGGAACGGCGGTGAAAAGTCCCGCGGCTGTCGTGATCAGCGCCTCGGCGATTCCCGGCGCCACCGCGCGAAGGCTCGCCGCTCCGGCCGTGCCGAGTCCCGTGAACGCGTCCATGACGCCCCACACAGTGCCGAATAATCCGATGAAGGGCGTGACCGATCCCGTCGTGGCCAGCCACGGCATGTAGCTTTCCACCTTGCGGACTTCGTCGCCGGCGGCCAGTTGCATGGCCACGGTCACCGCATTGAGGCTGGTAATTTTGCCGGGAGGATTTCCTGTGCGAATCTGGCTTTCGATCTCATGGAAGCCGGCGGCGTAAACGGCCTCGAGCGGCGAACCGCCTCCGCCCATTTGCCTCGGATCGGGAAGAGTTTTGTTGGCGCGAAAAATGCGCAGGAATAGGGAAGTCTGGCGCTTGATGCGCGAAAACATTATTAATTTTTGAAAGATGAGCGCCCAGGAAAAAAGAGAAAAAGCTAAAAGCATTCCAAGGACGACGCGAGCAACCCAGCCTGTCTGCTCGATCAGCGTGTTCAGTTGCCCGGCGTACAGCAAAAACGCGAATGACGGAATAGTCTCCCCCTCAGAGAGCTGGTCAAAGTACCCTACGGGCAAGCTAGCACACGCCCAAAATGCGGTCAAACGAATACAGTCACGAAAGTGTTCGATTGTGCTCAGTCAGTATAACACATCGTAATACGATGTATTTGCGATGTACCTTTAAGTGGCGCACGCTTCAGCTTGCGGGGGTCGTTTTGTGAAAAGACTAACCCCCGCAAGCTGAAGCATGCGCCACTCAACCCCCCTGATACGCGTGTGATATGATTCACTTGAACCGCATGGCGCACCCATTCGACATCCATCTCGACTCTCTGACCGGCGCCAACGCCGCTTCGCCCGAACGCGCCGTCGCGCTTTTCGCCGGCGCGCCCGAACACAATACTTTTTACCTGGAAACCTTCGGCTGCCAGATGAACGTCCACGATTCCGAAAAAGTGGCCGGAGTTCTGATGGGCCGCGGCTACCGCCAGGTGGACACCATCGATGCCGCCAGGCTGGTCCTCTATAACACCTGCAGCATTCGCGAGAAGGCCGCCCAAAAAATTTATTCGCGCCTCGGCGCGTACGCGAAATATCCCGGCGAAGAAAAAATTATCGGCGTTCTCGGCTGCGTCGCGCAGCAGGAAGGCGAAGAGATTTTCGAGCGCTCTCCGTGGGTGCGCCTCGTGTGCGGCTCGGCGAGTTACAGTAAGCTGCCCGACCTGATCGCGGAACTGGAAGCCGGCAACCGCCGCGTCATGGGCCTGGACAAGGACACCGACGCCACATTTGAAACGGAAATCACGCGCCGCGACAATCCGTTTCGCGCATATCTGACGATCATCGAAGGCTGCGACAAGGCGTGCTCCTACTGCGTCGTGCCCTTCACGCGCGGCCCGGAGCGCAGCCGCGCGAGCGCGTCCGTTTTGGAAGAGGTTCGCAGGCTGGCCGACGCGGGCTACTCGGAAATCCAGCTTCTCGGGCAAACCGTAAATTCTTATCTGGACCCGTCGGCAAAACGATTGTCCTTCGCGGAGCTTCTGATGTCTGTCGCAGCGGTGCAAGGAATTCGCCGCGTGCGTTTCACGACGTCGCACCCGCGCGATTTCGGGGGCGACATCGTCGAGGCCATCGACGCGGTGCCGGAATTGTGCGACCACGTTCACTTGCCCGTGCAGTCGGGATCGACGCGCGTCCTGCGATCGATGCTGCGCACCTACACGCGCGAAGAATATCTGGAAAAGATTGCGCTGATTCGCGCAGCGCGCCGTCCGATCAGCGTGACCTCGGACATCATTGTCGGCTTTCCCGGCGAAACGGAAGAAGACGTCGAAGAAACGCTTTCCTTGCTCGACGCTGCGCAATACGACGGAGTGTTCGTGTTCCAGTATTCGCCGCGACCGAATACGACGGCGCA
>PMOP01000459.1 GCA_003161495.1 Acidobacteriota bacterium
CATGAAAATTTGCTCCCTGCTGCCATCCGCCACCGAAATTTTATTCGCGTTGGGCCTTGGAGATCAGGTGGCCGGCGTCAGCCACGAATGCGATTTCCCCCCTGAGGCGCGCTTCAAACCTGTCCTGATCAAATCTCGGATTTCACACACCGAGAGCGCGGCGGCGATTGACCGGCAAGTGCGAGAATTTCTTGAACGAGGCGAGAGCCTTTATAGCGTGGATATTGAAAAGCTGCGCGCAATCGAACCCGACATCGTCGTCACGCAGGACCTCTGCCACGTCTGCGCCGCCACTCCGGATGATCTTGGCGCGGCGCTTACGCATCTCAAACGCCAGCCGCGAATCGTGACGCTTAATCCCCATTCTCTCGCGGATGTGTGTGCGGATATTCGCACGGTCGGCGAAGCGGCGGGCCGCGCCAAGCAGGCAAACGCAGTCGTCGCCGATTTTGAAAGCAGCATCGCGGACGTCGAACGATCTGTTTCCGGCTTCCATCGCCCGCGCGTCCTTTGTCTCGAATGGCTCGATCCTCCGTATGTTGCAGGCCACTGGGTACCCGAAATGGTGGAGCGCGCTGGCGGAATCGATGTTCTTGGTCACGCGGGAAAACCGTCCGTCCGCGTGGATTGGGAAACCGCGCTGGCGACGCGGCCCGAAGTGATCGTCGTCATGCCGTGCGGTTACAGCCTTGCATCAGCGGAGGCGGAGTTTCGCAATCTGCCATTGCCGAATGGATGGAATGATTTGCCGGCCGTGCGCGATGGCCGCGTGTTTATCGTCGAAGCCTCAGGCTATTTCTCGCGGTCTGGACCTCGCCTGGCTGCGGGCATGGCAGTTCTCGCCGGCGCGATTCACTCAGGAAAACGGAATCACGCGCTGCCGTTCGAATCGGATGCGCTGCTCGTCCGCGTGGCCGCCGCCCGCTAATCGTTTCGAACGAATCATGAATTCGAATAAAGTTTTCGCTGCCGGTCCAGAAAAAAATTCAGCCCCGGAAAATCAATACGAGACAATTAGACGAACGAACGGCTCGCGCAAGCCATTGCGTGTCGGTGAGCGCTGGGATATTCGCCAGAGGCGCCGCTGTTGCCCGCCAACACCCACAGCAATCCTGATCCGAAATTCTCGCCATACAAACTTTCTGGAGGAGGTTTTAAGTAGCGCGGGCTTCAGCCTGCGGGGTTTCGAACATGCAAGGACGAAACCCCGCAGGCTGAAGCCCGCGCTACTGGCTCCCCGTGGATTCAGTTGCGAGACTCACGAGCGCGCCCGTCAGAAAAGTGACGCACGCGCTGAGCGGGACGTACCAGGTCCACAACAGCGGCGTTCGAAAGTGAACGTACAGAATTACGGCGAGCCCCACGAACATGCCGGTGAGAACCCCGGGAGCCGTTGCGCGAGGAAACAGGAAGGAAAGCAGAAAAAGTCCGAGCAGACTGCCGAGAGTGATGGCGGCGATGGTCAATCCCGCTTCGAGCATGGGTCCCCATTGCACCGTGCCGAGGACGGCGAGCGCGATTCCCCACACCACCGTCATCCATCGCGAACGCCGCAACAGGCGCGCGGGATTTTCTTCCATCGCTCGCAGGCCGCGCATGTGCTGAAAATCAACGACGCTCGAAGCGGCCAGCGAATTGAGCGAGCCGCTGGCGTTGGACATCGCGACAGCCAGGATGGCGGCAAGGATCGCGCCGCGCGCGCCGCTCGGCATGGCGGTAACAATAAACTCCGGAAAAACGGAATCGTAACTGCGGCCGGCCATCACAGCCGGCGCGCCATGCCAGGCGTAAAGCATCACGCCCAGCACCAGAAACAGCGCAAACTGCAGAAGAATAATCACGCCGCTGGCGAGCAGCGCGAGTTTGCTGTCGCGCTCCGACTTTGCCGCCAGAAGGCGCTGCACGATGGTTTGATCGGTTCCGTGGCTGGCCATCGTAAAAAAAGTGCCGCCAATGATTCCGGACCAGAAGGTGTAGAGTTTTCCGGGATTCGTCAGGCTGAATGAAAAATCGAAGATTTGAAACTTGTGCGCCGGGGCCGCTGCCTGAACAATCGTTTCCCATCCTCCGGGAATCCGGTGCAGCAATAGAAAAAATGCGGCCAGGGCGCCAGAAATATATAAAACGAATTGCACGACGTCGGTCCAGATCACGGCTTTCATTCCGCCTTCGAAGGTGTAGATCAGCACGAGCGCCATGATCAGCAGAATGGAAGTGCGCTGCCCGGTGCCCAGCGCCACCGTGACGACCAGCGCGATGGCCGCGATGCGCACGCCTTCCGCGAGCACGCGTGTCACAAGAAATGTGGACGCCGCGACGGCCTTTACTTTTGCGCCAAAGCGTCTCTCCATCAATTGGTAGGCGGTATAATATTCTCCGCGGAAGTAGTGCGGCAGAAAAACCAGGACGATCACGATGCGCCCGACCAGATACCCGAACACGAATTGCAGGAACGTAAGATTTCCGGCAAAAGCCAGCGCCGGCGTGCCGACAATGGTGAGCGTGGAAGTTTCCGTCGCGACAATCGAAAGGGCCAGCGCCCACCACGGCGCCGTGCGTCCGCCCAGAAAATAATCGCGGACCGTGCTCTGCCCTCGCCGGAACGCGACGCCGAACAGGGTAATGCCCGCCAGGTAGGCGACGATGATGGCCAGGTCCAGAGAGGTCAGTCGCATGTGTAATTAGTAGCACAGCCACTCCTGGCTGTGCGGTTTCGATATCGCACATGAACATGATTCGCCCAGCTACGATCGCAAACCCCGCACAG
>PMOP01000042.1 GCA_003161495.1 Acidobacteriota bacterium
AATATTTTACCGGCGACGGCTGCAAGCTGGACGAAGACGGATATTTCTGGCTGCTCGGCCGGGTGGATGACGTGATGAATGTCTCCGGCCATCGCATCTCGACTTACGAAGTGGAAAGCGCTCTGGTGGACCACCATTCCGTGGCCGAGGCCGCGGTGATCGGCAAGACGCACGAAATCAAAGGCCAGGGAATCTCCGCGTTCGTCACGCTGAAGGAAGGCATCCAATCGAGCGATAAGCTGAAAGAAGAATTAAGAAATCACGTCTCCATGAAAATCGGCTCGATCGCCAAGCCCGACGATATTTTTTTCACCGCCGAGTTACCCAAGACGCGCAGCGCCAAAATCATGCGCCGACTGCTGCGCGATATCGCCGAAGGCCGCGTCCTCGGCGACACCACCACGCTTGCCGATCCCTCAGTAATCGCCAGACTCAAAGAGCAAGCAAAAGATGAGGGGTAGTGATTTCTTCGCTTTCTGTCTCTTGCCTCCTGACGCCCTTCCTGGAACGTGGCGGCCTGGCCATGGAGTTGACGCCCCGGCACGCACAACCTAACATGTAGGTATGCTTCCCGATGCTCAGACCCCTTCGGAAGTGTCTCCCGGCAGCGCGCTCACCGACCAGTTTGGCCGGCCCCTGCGCAGCCTGCGCGTTTCGGTGACCGACAGGTGCAACCTGCGCTGCAACTACTGCATGCCGCAGGAGGAGTACGTCTGGCTGCCGCGGCAGGAATTGCTCACGTTCGAGGAAATCGCGCGGCTGGCCGAGGTGTTTACGTCGCTCGGCGTCGAAGATGTGCGACTCACAGGAGGCGAGCCGCTTCTGCGCCGCGATCTTCCGCAGCTTGTTCGCATGCTCGCGGCAAATCCCCGGATTCGCGATCTCGCGCTCACCACCAACGGCGTTTTGTTCGCCGAGCAAGGCGAAGCCTTGCGCGCGGCGGGCCTGCATCGCGTGACGCTGAGCTTGGACACGCTGCGCCCGGAGCGATTCGCAGCGCTGACAGGGCGCGACACGCACGCGCAAGTGCTGGCGGGAATCGCGGCCGCGCGGCGATTGGGTTTCCCGAAACTCAAGCTGGATACTGTCGTCCTGCGCGGCGTCAACGACGATGAGCTCGCCGACTTGATTGAGTACGGCCGCGGCGTCGAAGCCGAAGTGCGCTTTATCGAGTACATGGACGTCGGCGGCGCGACAGAATGGTCCCTCGAAAAAGTTTTCACGCGCGCCGCAATGCTTGAGCAGCTTACGAAACGTTACGGAACCATCACGCCGCTCAACGAAAATTCCTCCGCGCCCGCCGAGCGTTTCCGGCTTCCGGACGGCACGGTGTTCGGCATCATCGCATCGACCACGACGCCGTTCTGCCGAAGCTGTGACCGCAGCCGCCTGACCGCCGACGGCCTCTGGTATTTGTGCCTATACGCGCAAGCCGGAATCGATCTCCGCCAGATGCTGCGCGGCGGCGCGACGCCCGAGGAACTGGCCGCCCGTATTTCCTCCATCTGGCGTGCCCGCACCGATCGCGGCGCGGAGTTGCGCGCCGCCACGGGCCACCGCGGCGTGCTCGTCGAAATCGAACAGCTTCGCCAGGATCCGCACCTCGAAATGCACACGCGCGGCGGATAGGATTTTGTTTCCACACCAATCGAAAATAATTCCTAAACACTTTCCATTTCCTGCCAATTGTTAATAATTATTGAATGTACTTGAAATGCATGATATATCCCTCCACCATGTTTTGAATCAGGCCCCCGATCGTTTCGTAAATTAGCCGGCAGTTTGCTGCGCGTTTTCACGGCTCGCGCGCTCTCCCGATTTATAGGACCCCGTTTTACAGGGATGTATTGCCATTTTCCAAGTGCGTTCCTTAGCACCTTCAAGTCTCGGGCCGGCTCCGGATTCAGCGAAAAAGGGCGGCGAAGAGCATTGAAAGGGAGCCGATCTCGCAATCCGGGCAACGAAAACACAAGTAAAAGCAACAATGATGCGGGTCAACCAACCGATATGGAATCATTCCAAAGTTTGTTCGGAGATGAAAAAAATGCGCTGGTCAATTCTGTTCGTTTTGTTGCTGAGTAGCGTTCTCTGCGGGCAAGTTCCCTTCGTGCATGCTCAGAGCGACAAGCCCGGCGAAAAGCAGGCTGACCCGTCTTCCCCAGCCGCCACTGAGGAAGAAGTCTCGCAACTGCGGCAGGAAGTCGCTGAATTAAAGGTCGTCGTGCAGCGGCTCCTGGAAGCCAACGCTACAATTGCACCCAGTGAAGCGCATCTGGTGCGGGCAAATGTCGTCGCTGGCCCCTCTCGGCCTGAAACCGCCGGCGTTGCTGTGCCGACAGAGGAGAGTCCGGCGGAATTGAGCGCGCTTCGAGAAAGAATCGATGCCCTTCGAAGCAGATTCAGCGATTCTCCTCAGCCCACGGCCGGTTGGAACGACGAACATTTTTTCTTGAAAAGTTCCAACGGCAACTTCACGCTCATGCCCATCGGATACCTGAATGCACAATACACTTTTTACAAGGGCGATGGCGCGCCTCCGGACACGTTTACCATGCGGCGCGCGCGCTTCGGCGTTCAAGGCAATTATGGAAGACAACTCGATTATGGCTTCCTTCTCGAATCTGGATCCACGCTCACCATCCGTGACATGTATCTGGATTTCAAACCCTGGAAATTTTTCAACATCATGGGCGGCCAATTCCGCGTGCCTTTCTCTCAGGAAGCCCTGGCCACGGAAACCAATTTTGAATTCGTGGAACTTTCCATAAATTCCGTGCTGTATCCGGACGCCTCGGGAGCATTCCGGACTCCCGGAATTGAAGTTCACGGCGACCTGGCGGATGGCCGCGCCCAATACTGGGTGGGCCTTTTTAATGGCCAGGGACTTCTTCAAACAGGAACCACGAACGAACCCGAGGTTATCGGCAAGGTCCGTTTTTATCCCTGGAAAATTTCTGAAAAAAGTTGGCTAAGGGGACTTGCCATCGGCGGATCTGCCGACCACAGCCGGTCCAAGGCGCTTGCAAGTGAAGTGAGCTTTAACGGGCTGATGACGGATAGTTCCTACAATTTTTTCCCGCAGTTTCGAATAAACGGGGGTATCCAGCGATATAACGGTTTCTTTTCCTGGGTAAATAGGGCCTGGGGGGTACGCGGCGAATACACTCAAGTCCTGGAGAAGCGCTACGGCATTGGGTCTTTTGTTCCGGGCGGCATTGGATTTAACTCTCTCCCGGGCGTGGTCGGCAAAGGCGCGTACGGAATGGTGACATATTTACTGACTGGCGAAAGCGAGCCCGACAACTCCATGCCGCGCGTCAAGCATCCAGTCATCGGACCAAATTCTCCGGGAGAAGCTGGGGGACCGGGATGGGGCGCGTGGCAGCTCAAATTCCGATATTCCTGGCTCGAAGGGCGCGCGCCCGGCTCCTCTTGTAACGCCGATACCCTTCCGGCCGGCCCGATTACTCCGGGGATCGTCCCGACATTCAGCGATCACACCAATCAAATCACTGCTGGACTGAATTGGTATTTGAATTATTGGGTGCTCGCCAAATCAGACCTGAGCATCGACCAGCTCAAGAACCCCAGCGTGCAAGGAATTCTGCCCCAAAATTACTTCGTATTTGCGGAGGGGATTCAGTTCCGGTTCTGAGGACGAAATTGTCCGCCAAAAAAATCGTGGGAGAAAACGTGGGAAACAAATTGATGAGATCGAAAGTGTGGCCCTGCGCGGCCTTCGTAGCACTGCTCGGATTCATCTTGCTTTCGACGAGTTGCGCAACCAGCCCCGCAAGCTGCCCCGTATGCGGAACAGACACGAACGCGACGGTCGGATTGATTGACGTCATGCTGGTGCCGGAGCACAGCACCGCGGGCTCGCCCGGCGGTCCGTTCAATATTTTTGACATCAGTTGGGTGGATCGGATCAACAGGCTGTACTACGTGTCAGACAATTTGGGCATAGATGTTCCAATGTTCAAAACGGTTACCAACACCGCGCTGGCTGCTATTGGAGGCGATAATTCCATTGCTGAGTCCGGAAACAATGCCAGCTCGTGCTTCCAGGATTCCGCCGGCAATCAAATCATTCCTCCCATCACTTCGGCTCAAGGCAACTACGTCGAATTTGGATGCAAGACGGGGAATTTTCGCATACCCGGTTTTTTTGGCCCCAACGGGCACTTCGGCGGATTTGTAGGAGGCCAATGCTGTGGCACTCGCGCAAATAACCTGAACCCGTTGCAAGGTCCGAACGGCTTGGAAGTCACGGCCGACGGGAATTTTCTATTCGTCGGCAACGGCAGCGCTAGCGTCGTGGTTTTCGACATGGCTGCAACGATTGCCAATCCGAGCATCCCGCCAACCGTTCTTGCCACCATCGTGACGGGTTCCTCTCCGGATTACGACGGACTCCCCAACGGCATCACCGGATGCATAAATTCGGCAAGCGGCCGGGCATTCTCCGACCCGACTTGCGGAGACTTGCGCGCCGATGAAATCTCCACAACCGGCGGCCTGATAACTGCCCCGGACGGCAGCAAACGTTTTCTCTTCCTGGTCATCAATGGCGACCCAACGCTGCCCTTCGCCACAATTGTTGACGCGACAGGCATCGTGACGAAAACCGGAACTTTGTCGCAGCAGCATTGCCTGCCCTACCAGACAGCCACGCCGGGTCCAGGCGTTGCGCCCATCCCCTACAGTCCGGGCAGCTCGGCATTTCCGGCAAATTTTTCTTCGTGCATTCTCGGACAAATTTATTACGACGGCGCGGCCCAAAACGATATCAACACCGTGATCGATGACCAGGGCGCGAATCTAAACAAATTCTCCTGTCCCGATCCCACGCTCCAGTTTAACGGCCCAGCACCCGGCATCCCGGGCCCTCCCGTGCCATCTGGCGCTTCTGGCCATTCGGCAGGCTTCAATCCGGATGTTCCTTGTCATCATGGGCCAATGCTCACCGCGACCACCGCAAATCAAGCCGGTGGACTCTTCTGCGCGCCAGGCCCTGGCACGCCGGCAGGCTGCGTAGGAGCGATCGCCCTCGCGGGTCTGGGCGCCTCTGTATTCAATCCCAACACAGGGCACTTTCTACTGACCAACGGAAATTCCACGCCGGACATAACCATCGGCAGCGTGGATGAAATCGATCCATTCCACGCTGTCACGACAGCCGGCGGAACTACGGTCTTCGCGCCGGTGGTAATTAACAGTTTCCCAATTCCCAGCTGCATGCCGGGAGGCATAAGCATGGGGCCCGGCACGGATGTCCTGATTGTCTGCGCCGGGCATGACGGCAGGCAGTTCGCTCCGACTACTTACATCATCAACGGCACGACGGGCGCTATTCTTTCTACGATTAATTTCGTGGGAGGGGCGGATCAGGGTTGGTACAACCCGGGCGACGGCAAGTATTACATCGGAGCGAACGGCATGATTCCGAACCCTGTCCTGGGAGTAATCGATGCGAAATCCAGACAGTGGCTGCAAAACGTTCCAACGAGCGGCCTTTCACACAGCGTTGCGGCCGATCCCAACAACAATCACGTTTTCGTGCCATTGCCCGCGGGAGGAGTCTGCCAGTCGCAAGCCCCGGCAGGTTGCATCGGAGTGTTTGCGTCACAGTAGATGATAACGCGGAGTTCGTCAGCACCGAATCGAATTTACCGGACCGGCGTCTCCTGATAGCGCACCATTTTCCATTGCCCGTCACGATCGGTCCATAATTCGCCGATGAAAACTCTCCTGTAGCGCGTCGCGGGGCCTTGCAGGAATTTCATGGTGGATTCGTAGGTGACGAATGCGTAGTCCGCGCCGAGCTGCTGGACCTGGAAAAGTTGGAGCAAATAATCGGTGTACCTGCTGTGCTCGACCTCACGCAGGATTTGTGATTTGGGACGCTCGCCGTCACCATCGGCCTCCACTGCCTTGAAATCCTCGGCAAGAAATTCCGCGTAGCCATCCTTGTCTTTTTTCATGAACGTCGCCCACGCGGCCTTCACTTTCGCTTCGAGCATTTCCGGCAAATTTTCGTGGGCTGTTTTATTTTGTGACATGGCGTTCTGGGCCGGTTTGCCGGCGTTTCCAGGCTGTTGTGCAAACGCACTGCAAGAAAACGAAAGTGTGATGCATGCGCTTAAAATCCAAATTCGCATTTCATTCCTCCTGCAACGAGCGGACACGAATCTTACTAAGAGCGCAAGCATTCTCAGAGCCAGACTCACCATGCCCGCGCTTCCGGCTACAGAGTGAAGCTCGTGTACACAGACGTGCGCACCGCGTTCGTAAAGAGATGATCCGCCCAATAGCGCCCGAACCTCCAGCCGATTTCCCACCGGTTACTGACTCTCTTGATTTTATAGGCGAGGGAAGAATCCAGTTCACTGCCGTAATGTGTGTGAGGATAGTCCGAGTAATAGTCGTAATAAATTAGCGTGGCAACTGCGCCGTCGAGGAATCGCACGGGCCCGCCGGCTGTGAGGTACAGCGCTTGCAGGCCGTGACCGGCAGCTTCACTGGGATTGTTGAAAAACAAATCCGTCCAGCCGTTACGTGGAGGAGCGAGCGGAGTGGTCAATAGGTCCGTGGCGCTGCGCCCTCCCAGAAAAGCATAGCCCGCCTTCAGGCCGAAATCATGCCAGCCCGGACCAAGCTCCCCCAAATAGTAGTTCTCGTCTACTTTGTTGGGATTGGTGCCGTAATTCATCTGCTTTGCGAACTCCGCGACGTAGAGAAGGCTCCAGTCCGGATTGAACTGGTAAGGCCCGGTCAAGCGCAGGCCATACGTCTGAGTGGACGTCGCAAATTGAGCGGGGCCGCGAAAATTGAGTAGCAAGCCGTACAGCGAGGCATTGATCCGCCTTGGCTTGCTCCACATTAGGTTGAACATGTCCGAATGCATTGGTTCTTCGCCATCGGTGGCGGTGTAACCATCCTCACGATAGAAACGATTAATGTAGGCGTACGTAAATGAAAAATTCCCGGGCAAGCCCGCGTCGAATCGAGCCGCATCGAAGCTTCCGTGCACCTGGCGCCAGTTCGAAAAACTCAGAAAGCGCCCGTCATTCAGAGCCACTTCCTGGCGGCCAACAGTTACGGTCACATTCTTGTCCGATGCGCCGTGCGTCCACTTCACATAGCCCTGATTCATTTCCAGGCTCTTGGGGTCCAGGATAACGGGGAGATTCGGGCGGTTCTGCGAGGGAAGCGCGGGAACGCTGTAGTCAGCGGGCCCGGTGACGATTACCGCTTCGCCCTGCGCGAAAATGGAGAATCCGCGATAGGCCGGCGTTTCGTATCCGAGCGCCAGCCGGAGCGTCGGAGCATAGGCGGTTGCGGTAAACGGCGCCCCATCGCGTTCGAACGCTTCCAGGCGCCACCTTGAGTTAAAGGAAAGTTTTCCTTCCTTGAGCCAAGGCCACAGCCAGTTGGAAGCTTGCTCTTTCGGCGCTTGAGTTTGCGGAGACGGCTCTTGCACGGCCTGATCCTGCTGTGGCTGATCCTGCGCCGCCACGGATGCCGATGGGAGGCTGCAAAAAATAGCGCCAAGGATTAGAACGGAAATTCTTGGGGCCGATTTCAAACTCATGATCGCTTGGCCTTGTGGGGCGCAAGCCAACGGAACGTATCATGAGCGCGATCAAATTTTTCGGTTGAACACACAAACCAGTAGCTGTGAGCAGATACTTTCACTTTAATTTCACCCGTGCTACTTATCCTACATCAACCGGCCGTACATTTGGATGGGATCCGAAACCGAGTGGGGCGAATCGTCTGCCGCGAACAAATGTATTTTTGGAGAAAACAGCTCAGGAAAACCATTGCAGGAAAATCGGCCCGTTTAGACTACCGGTTCCGCGGTCCATGAGGAAACGCGGTCGCGCCCCTCGCGTTTCGCGCGATACAATGCCTGGTCGGAAGCCCTGAGTACCTCGCCCATCGTTGCGCCATGATCCGGGAAAAGAGCCACGCCAATTGAGACCCTGACGGATCCCAGCAGCTGGCCGGCATACTCCACGCTCAGTTGCTGAACCTGTTGGCGCAACATTTCAGCTCTCTGCAAAGCACCGGCTAAATTGGAATCCGTAAGCACCAGGGCAAATTCCTCTCCGCCGTATCGGCAGGCGATATCCTGGCCGCGCGTATTTTTCTTCAAAAAGTCGCCGAGAATGCGGAGAAGCGTGTCGCCGGCCTGATGGCCGAAGGTATCGTTGAACCGCTTGAAGTGGTCGATGTCCATCATGA
This sequence comes from Acidobacteriota bacterium, assembly GCA_003161495.1. GTDB lineage: Bacteria > Acidobacteriota > Terriglobia > Acidiferrales > UBA7541 > Palsa-360. The sequence goes on from PMOP01000042.1 coordinate 8,251, forward strand.
TGATCGCCACGGAAGATTTGTTGCGGTGCGCCCGGCTGAACTCCCGTTCCAGCGACTCTTCCATGTAGCGGCGATTGAAAAGGCCCGTAAGCGGATCGCAAATCGACTGATTGCGCAGGCTCTCCCTCAACCTCAAGTTGCCCAGGGACAAGGCCACCTGTTCCACGAGCACGGCCGCCAGGCGGCGCTCCGCTTCGCGTGAGGGCCGAGACGCCGGTTCCGGCTGTTCCTGGCCGGCCCTCATCTGCAAACTCACGATTCCAAGAGCTTCCCCTTGCGCCATGAAAGGAACGCAAAGAGATTCCGTCACGCCCGTCAAATCAATGTGCCGGCAAGCCGATGCTTTTTCTCCGCGCCGGTATAATTGCGGCTGGCCCCGGCGCAGCGCCCAGCAGTCATCCGGGGCGAAGACGCGTTCTCCGGGAACCGCCTGGCCCCAATCGGCAACGGTCTCAACCGCCGTTCTGGACGCGGTGGTTATAGATAATGTGCCTGACCATTTTGGAAAAAGTTTCTCGGCCGCCGCGCTGATCTGCAGGTACGCTTCCTCCGCATCCTTGCAAGTTTGAAGGAGGCTTCCCATTTCGCTCAAGAGCGTGATTTCCGTCGAGCGCTGCTCCAGCTCCTGCACCTTCTCAGCCAACTCCTGGTTAGCGCGTTGCAGTTGCAACTCCGCCTGCACGCGATCGGTAACGTCTTGAACGCTGGCCACCAGCTTCATAGGCTTGCGTGTTTTCGGATCGAAAATAATGTCGCCGCGTTCGTGGATGTTTCGCTGCGCGCCATCCGGACGAATAATTTTGAAATCGATGGCGTACGGCTTGGCTTCCCGCAGGGCGTAATCCAGCGACTGCCGGACTTCTTCCTTTTCGTCCGGATGCACGAGACGGAAAAATGCTTGCCGTGACGGTTCTTCCACGCCTGGCTCAAGCCCGAAGATCCGAAACACTTCATCGGACCAGCGCACCGGATTTTTTTCCGGTTCTTCCAGGTTAACCAGATCCAGCTCCACGCTTCCAAAATGGGCAATCCGCTGCGCCGCCGCCAAATTGGCTTCGCTCTGCCGCAGTCTGTGTTCGGCTTCCTTGCGACGCGTAATATCCCGGTGCAATCCGACAATTCCAACAATCGCTTCGTCGCCGTCGAGCAAGGGAACTTTGGTCGTCTGCAGGACTTTCAATTTCCCGCTCGCGTCGACTGCCGTTCTCTCCGTTTCCATGATGGCCCCGCCGGATTTCATCACCTGCAAGTCGTCCTTGTACAATTCGGCGGCACGCTCCTCCGGAAACAAATCGAAAACCGTCTTGCCGAGCAAGTCGTCGGGCGATTTCATTCCATGCAACTTGGCGAACGCTTTATTCGCCAAGAGGTAACGCCCATTTTTATCCTTGGCGAAGATGCTGTCCGGAATGTTATCGGTCACCGTGCGGAGAACATTGCGCTCCAGAGCCAGTTTTTTCTCGGCCTGGGAATGCATGGAAAGGACTCGGTCGAGCCTGCGCGTCGCGTAATAGGTGCCCACTACCGCGGCGATGGTCCCCACACAGACCGTGACGGCCTGATGCTGCGGGGAGTCTAAGTGCGGAAAGAGGAAATGCTCCAATCGTTCGAACGTGGTTAAGCCCGCTGCGACAATGAGGGTCAGCCATACCAGACCGGTCCAATCGGTACCTTGGCCGGTGCGCGCTTCGGCTTCGGGTTCCGAGAGTCCAGACACCTTCTTGGTTACCTCACTTGTCTTCACAAAACTCACCGGGATAACTCCGTCTTCTCATAGCTGCGGTCCTACAGAGGGAAGTCGTATATGTCTAGGTTAACCTTGAACCGTAAAAACGGCGCAAAAAACCTTATTTGCTGTGATTAAATAGCTAATTGCCACTACGTTTTGGCGCATTTTCCCCACTAATAGTGCTGTTATAGTAAAGAGCAGGCCATGCTTCAGTCCCGGTACAGGCTGTATCTGGAAGTTATTTGCGAGAAGGAGGCGCCGAGGTGGTGCCTGGCAGGTTCAAAACCGTTCCAAATCCCTGTATAGTTTAGACATGCCACTAAGTACTAAAACGCGCAGGCGCTTACGATCCTGGCGCACGCGTGTGCGCGAATTGCGAGGCGTCGTAAGAGGCCTCATATCAACCCGTCATCCGCTGCTCGTGCAT
>PMOP01000313.1 GCA_003161495.1 Acidobacteriota bacterium
CTCTTCCTCGATCTCGCCAAGCGCGCCGGAATGCGCGGCATCCAAGAATGGCTGAGCTTCTATTTCAAATCTCCCATGTGCGCGCCCGAACTCTATCCTGAGCACGATCTCTTCATTCAGTCCATGAAGCTGAAGAACACGCTTCGCTGGATGATGGGCGAAGACCTGATCACTCACCTCGGCCAGGAATACTACGACTAGGCCGATAAAAACCCAGAACGTACATTTAATTAGACAAAGTACGATGGTGTGACGTGGCGCTGGCGTCTCGCCGGCGTTTCTCTGCATTCTAAACATTACAAAACCGCCGGCGGGACGCCGGCGCCACAAAAATATGCAATCCCCAGATAAATGGGACGAAATTGGGTTAGACGTATGATAAAGATTTCATAAGGATTCCAGATATTGGCCATCCAAATTTTCATCCCTCAGACATCTTGACTACCTTTCCGCCTATCCGGTAGATTCGGCCCTTCCGAATCAGCGATTCTGGGCCCACGCATTGGAGGTCAATTCCCCGACAACTACGTCAATAAGGAGAACGAATGGACGCAAAAGGCGTAATGGAATTTGCGAAAAAGCATGGCGCGAAGATTCTCGATCTTCGCTTCATTGACGTGCCTGGAATCTGGCAACACGTCAGCTACCCCATCGGCGAACTCAGCGAAGACTCCTTCGAGGAAGGATTCGGATTCGACGCCAGCTCGATTCGCGGATGGGCATCGATCCACGAATCCGACATGCTTCTGATTCCCGATCCGAACACGGCGTTCATCGATCCTTTCCTTGCCACTCCCACCCTCGTAATGATTGGCGACGCCACCGATCCGCCGACACAAAAGCCCTATCACCGCGATCCGCGCCACGTGGCCAAGCGAGCCGAGGCCTATCTGAAATCTTCCGGCATCGCCGACACAGCCTATTTCGGTGCCGAAGCGGAGTTCTTCATTTTTGACAGCGTCCGATTCGACTCGGCGCCGCAGCACAGCTTTTACTATGTCGATTCCGACGAAGGCCGCTGGAACAGCGGGCGCGCCAATGACGGCGACTATAAAAATCTGGGTTATCGCACGCGGTACAAAGAGGGCTACTTCCCTGTTCCACCCGCCGATCACTACCAGGATTTGCGCTCGGAAATGGTTCTCAAGATGATTTCGATCGGCATGGACGTCGAGTGCCAGCACCACGAGGTGGCCACGGCCGGCCAGGCGGAAATTGATTTGCGCTTCAANNNNACCTTCATGCCCAAGCCGATTTTTTCCGATAACGGCTCGGGCATGCACACGCACCAGTCGCTGTGGTCGAAAAACAAACCCCTCTTTGCGGGCGATGGCTACGCGGGGCTTTCGCAGATGGCGCTCTGGTACGCCGGCGGCCTTCTGAAGCACGCCCGCGCGCTTTCCGCTTTCATTGCTCCCGGCACGAATTCCTACAAGCGTCTGGTGCCCGGCTACGAAGCGCCCGTCAACCTGGCATACTCGCGCCGCAATCGTTCCGCCGCGGTGCGCATCCCGGTTTACTCGGAAAGCCCGAAGGCCAAGCGTCTCGAATTCCGGCCGCCGGACCCGTCGTGCAATCCGTACCTGGCTTTCGCTGCGATGCTGATGGCCGGGCTCGACGGCATCAAGCATAAGATCGATCCGGGAAAACCGCTCGACAAGGACATCTTCGAACTCGACGCGGAAGAGGCAGCGAAGATTCCGTCGATGCCCGGCTCGCTCGAAGAAGCGCTCGGCGAACTCCACAAGGATCACAAGTTCCTGCTTGAGGGAGGCGTCTTCACCGCGGAATTTGTCGATCTCTGGATCAACTACAAGAAAAAAACGGAGGCCGATCCCGTCCGGATGCGCCCGCATCCTTACGAGTTCCACCTCTATTACGATATCTAGGTCGATGCTGGGAGCTGATTCTTATGGTCTGCACATTAGGAAGGGCTTCCGGAAACGCCCCCGTCCAAGCGGGGGCGTTTTTATTTGCTTGCTGATGAATAGCGAAAGGTGGATGCGCCTTACCGGTCCTTATTACAAGGGGTGGCGGACTCCACCGAATCACGGAATGTCAAACCTTGACATCGGTAGGGATCTGCCGATATTCTTCCAATTAAAGAAAGGCAGGTGGTTGAGACTATATGGATCAAATGAACGTATCTGTTACGGACGAACTCGCGGGATATGTCCGCAAAAAGATAAAGAGCGGCCGGTACAATAACGCCAGCGAAGTCATACGCGAGGCACTTCGGCGCATGGAACAGGAAGACGAGCGGGCCATGCGCCTGGCAAAGCCCACGGCACAGGACCTGCTCGCGGATTTGAACGAACAACAATTAGATGGTATTCGCCGGCGCGTCCGCAGCGGCATTGAGGCTATCGAGACGGGCAAATTCAAGCTGTATGAAGGCCGTGAGGGCCTGAAGGGGCTCGCAAATGGTGTGAAGACCAGGGGGCGCAAACTGCTGGCTTCACGAGCTGCTCGTCTACAGTCAAATGGCCGATAATGCGTTACAGAATCCTGGAAGACGCGGAAAAGGATCTGGACGAAATCTTTCTATATTGGGCGGAACGGACCAGCCTCGCGATCGCAGATCGCGTGATCGAAGGAATCGTCGAACGATTCCGGTTACTCGGCGAATTCCCCTTAGCCGGCAGGTCATCGGAAGACATTGCTCCTGGCGTTAAGTGCTTTCCCGCTGGAGATTATCTCATTTACTACCGCAGGGCGCGTAGGTACACAGACATTCTGCACATTTTTCACGGCGCTAGAGAACAGCCGCAGGCATTCAAAAAAGCCAGGAAATCCCGCCGGTGAAACACGGGTGCATTTGGAACCACAACTAAAGGAATTTTTAATTACTTTGGACGCTTCGGCAGTGTCTTGAATCGCCGGGTGTGTTATTCTTTTCCATTCGCGTCACTGCAATTCAATCCATAGAGGGACATAGACATGAAGTCATCCTATAACGGCAGGGCCATACCGTCTGACGGACAGGCAATCCAGTTTGTTGGGGGCAAATTCATGATTCCCGACAGGCCGATCATCCCTTTCATCGAGGGCGACGGGACGGGGCGGGATATCTGGAAGGCGTCGCAACGCGTGTTTGATGCGGCAGTGGAACTCGTCTATGGCGGGAAGCGGAAAATTGCCTGGTTTGAAGTGTTCGCGGGTGAAAAAGCGTTCAACGAATTCAAGCAATGGCTGCCCGATGAAACGGTCGCGGCGGTGCGCGATTTCCGCGTTTCGATTAAAGGGCCGTTGACGACTCCAGTAGGCGGCGGAATTCGCTCGCTCAACGTCGCGCTGCGGCAAATCCTCGATCTCTACGCTTGCGTGCGCCCCGTCCGCTATTTCGAGGGTGTACCCTCTCCCGTAAAGCATCCCGAGCGGATGGATGTAATCGTTTTCCGCGAAAATACAGAAGATGTTTATATCGGGATCGAGTGGCGGTCCGGAACTCCCGAAGTGAAGAAGCTGCTCGAATTTTTGAACAAGGACATGCTCGGCGGCGGACCAAAACAGATACGCGCCGATTCCGCCATCGCCATCAAGCCGATTTCTCCCTTTGGCACGAAGCGGCTGATGCGCCGCGCGATTCAGTACGCGCTCGACAACAAGAAGCGCGTCGTGACCATCATGCACAAGGGCAACATCCAGAAATTTACAGAAGGCGCGTTTCGTGACTGGGGCTACGAACTGGCGGTCGAGGAATTTCGCTCACACACCGTCACCGAACGCGAGACCTGGATCCTTGGGAACCGCGACAAAGATCCGAACATCACGGTCGAGCAAAATGCGGCGCTCGTCGAGCCAGGACTCGAACAAGCGACCGACGCTTTCCGAAAATCCGTTTATGACGAAGTGAAATCAGTGCTTGATAAAATTTACGCCACGCACGGGCAGGGCAAGTGGAAGCAGAAGCTTCTGATCAACGACCGCATCGCCGATTCGATTTTCCAGCAGGTGGTCACTCGCGCCGATGAATATCAAGTCATCGCCGCGCCCAACCTGAACGGCGATTACATTTCCGACGCTTGCGCCGCGCAGGTCGGCGGGCTCGGCATGGCGCCCGGCGCCAACATCGGCGACGGCTACGGCTGCTTTGAAGCCACGCACGGCACNNGCGCCCAAGTACGCCGACAAAGATGTGATCAACCCGAGTTCCGTGATGCTCTCCGGCGTCATGATGTTTGATTTCATGGGCTGGAACGAAGTGGGCAAACTCATCGAAACAGGAATCGAGCGCACCATTGGACAGAAGCGCGTCACATACGACCTCGAACGGATGATGGAAGGCGCGACAAAGCTGGGTACTTCGCAATTTGCCAGCGCCATCATCGAAAATATGCAGTCGCTTGCTGTCGCAAAGTAAGAATCGCACGAACGGCACTGGCAGGGATTCCTGCCGAATTTCACTATCATTCTGACTCATACAGGAGAACGCATTCATGCGGAAGAAAGTTACGGTTGTTGGTGGCGGGTTCGTGGGATCGACGACGGCGCAGCGCATTGTGGATCTGGAGCTGGCCGACGTAGTGCTGACCGATATTCTCGACGGGCCTCCGGCGGGAAAAGCGCTGGACATGGTGGAATCTACTCCGATCACTGGATCGGACGCGCGCGTCACGGGAATTTCCACGGCGTCGGGAGATTACAAGGAAACAGCCAATAGCGATGTGGTCGTCGTCACCGCGGGCTTTCCGCGCAAGCCGGGGATGAGCCGCGATGACCTCTTGAAGGCGAACTTCGACGTCATTAAAGCCGTCGTCGAACAAGTCGTGAAATATTC
>PMOP01000010.1:0-1836 GCA_003161495.1 Acidobacteriota bacterium
CAATTTCGTTTTTCAGGCTTAATTGTTTATCTCACATCTCAAGCGGTAAGTATACAGGTTCCCGCTTTTCGGGGGTTGTACAGGATTCACCTTAACTTTCGGAAAAAGGCAGTGTATTCCGCCAAGCGAAGCACATCCGACACACATGCGATCGCCCCCCCAAATTTTCGCGGACGCGAAATTGCGCCGGGATCTTAGCGCTTCAAATTTTCACAAGGAAATGCAACGCGGACGGGGTGACGCTTACAAAACAAAGGCGGCCCGTTTCCGGGCCGCCTCGTTAGCAAGATCCTGATTAACCCAACCTGAAACCCGTCAGGGCTTGGCTGGGGTTTCCATTTTCTTCTGCTTGATCTCTTTTGCCTTTTCGACGTAATCGTCAGCCTGCTTCAGCAAGGCCGCGCGCTCGTCCGGGGTAGCGGCCTCGTCTGCCTTGCGGCGCAGGAGGAGGTTGAGATAGGCCATCGCATCATCGTAATCGGGCCGTAGATCGAGGGCTTTTTTCAGATCGGTGATGCCTTCATCGATCATCTGGCCGTTTTCCTTGGAGTAAGCGTCGCGAACATCGGGCGGCAACGGATCGTCGTCTTTGAGCGGCTTGCCGGCGTGAGAGAGGCGCCAATTGCCGCGCATTTCAAGGTTCGAGCGATAGGCAAGCGTCCAGTCGATCACGCCGATCCAGTAGTACGGCTCGGGGTCTTCCGGCTTCAGGGCAATGTGCTTCATGTGGTAAGTTTTCGATTCCTCGAAGCGCGCCCTGGTGTAGGGAGTCCCCGCCATGTTGAACAGGATCGAGCCGATTCCGTCGATGGCCGAGATATTGTTGGAATCCGCGGAGAGCACGTCCTGGAACTCCTGCACCGCGGCCTGGCCCATGCGCACGTTTTCGTCCGACGGCGCGCCGGGAATGTACTGCGTCGCGTAGGCCGTGGCCAGATACAAGCGGGCGTTGGTCAGCGTAGGATCGTTGTCCTTCGCGTCCTTGAAGTACTCGATGGCCGCGTCGTACTTGCCATCGCGGTAGGCGGCGACGCCCTTGTTCAGTTCGTCGCGAGCCTTCAACTTGGCGCAACCCGAAGCGCCGAAGCCCACCGCAATCATGGCAATTGCAAACAGCGCCACGGAATTTTTATTTTTAGAGTGCCGAAAATGCGCAAAAGGATTCATGGCAAACAATCCGTCCCCGCGAATATTTTGTTTTCCCCCGAGAGGGCAATGAAGTTACCGACGCATGTACCGGTCGTCTTACGATGCACAAAACCACTCATTTTTGCGGCTGGCTCCAGGTCCCGGTCAAGCCGGAACATTCATCGGAAAGTAGAGCCCCACACCCAAACCGCCGTGCCACATATTTCCCCGAAAGCACGGGCCACAGCCGCACACTCTACACCAGCAAGGCCCTGGAACAAAGCAACTTTATTATTTGAGGGCAAAAAACCGGCATGCACCCGAACCGAGGCCGGGCCGGCGACCGCCCGTGAACTACTTCCCGGCTTCGAGATTGGCGGTGATCAAACCGACTTTGTCGATTCCGGAGCCGCGCATGACGTCGATCGCTCGGGCGACATCGGCAAACCGCACCGCGTCATCGCCCTTGACGAAGGCGACTTTCTCGGCGCGTTCTTTGAAGACGTCGGTGAGGCGCGGCCCGAGCGAATCCCAGGTGGCGTCCTCATCGTTGATCTTCAATTTCCCGGTATCGAGAATTTGAACGACGATTGTTTTCTGCGTCACGTCTTGCTGCTGTTTCTGGTTGGGCGGCGCGGGCTGCGGCACCAGCGCGTCCAAGCCCTTCGGCGTGAGCGGCGTGATCACCATGAAAATGATGATCAACAC
>PMOP01000010.1:1939-2966 GCA_003161495.1 Acidobacteriota bacterium
GAGATTAGTCAGCCGGTGGTCGTGGAGCGGTGCGCTGGCTCTGTTCGGCTCGATCGGTAATCAAGCCGACGTTATCGACACCCGCGGAGCGAATCTCATCCACAACCTTGACCACATCGCCGTACTTGGCGCGACCGTCGCTCTTGACGAACACGGTCTTGTCCAGCTTGTTGGAAATACGGTCCCGAACCTGATCGGCAATCTGCGTGACGTCCGACTTGGCGCTGCCAAGATAAACGTCACCGCTCGCCGAGATGCCGACGATGACTGCATCGTCCTTGTCGGCATCGGGCATATCGGATGGATTTTGCACTTTCGCCAACTCCACCGACAAGCCCTTGGAGAGCATGGGCGTGACCACCATGAAGATGATCAACAGCACCAGCATGATATCCGCCATCGGAATCACGTTCGGCGCCGCCATTTGCGGGCCGACGCTTGGCTTGTATGACATGGGTTACTTCTTTCCGCCTGCACGGCGCGTAATGAAATAGTTCACCAGTTCCATCGAGGAGTTGTCCATTTCGACGTCGAACGCTTCGACTTTGTTGGTGAAATAATTGTACGCCCACACGGCAGGCACGGCCACGAGCAGCCCGAGCGCGGTGGTCACGAGCGCTTCGGAAATACCGCCGGCGACCGCGGACAACCCGGTAGCCTTCGTGGTTTCAATTCCTTTGAACGCGTTGATGATGCCGACCACGGTGCCGAACAATCCGACGAACGGCGCGGTCGAGCCGATGGTGGCGAGGCCGGAGAGGCCGCGCTTCATTTCGGCGTGCACGATTGCGACCGAGCGATCCAGGCCGCGCTTGGCGGCTTCGATCACTTCCGCGTCAGCGACCTGCGAAGATGCGGATTGAAATTCGGAAAGACCGGTGGCGACTACCTTGGCGATGTGGCTCTTCTTGTTGCGCTCGGCGATGGAGATGGCTTCGTCGAGTTTGCCTTCCCGCAAAGCGCCCGCAACCTGCTGAACGAATACGCGGGATTGTTTGCGTGCCGCGCTGTACATCAGCACGCGGTC
>PMOP01000416.1:0-4150 GCA_003161495.1 Acidobacteriota bacterium
GACTTTTCGGAAAATATCGTGGAATCGCTGAATGTCGGAGTGCTGGCGGTGGATTTCGGCGGTGCGGTGGAATCCTGGAACACGCAGCTCGAAGGACTCATCGGCGTGCCGCGCGAGGAAGCCGTGGGCCGCAAGATCGAGGACGTGCTTCCTCACGATTTGATGGCGGAAATTACGGCTCGCTCCGGCGATGAGCGCGTCTCCAGCCTCTACAAATTTCATATGCGGAGTCGGGACGGGCGGAATCTGATCGTGAACGTTTCCATTGCGCCGCTGGTCGGAAAGTCCGGGGACCGGATCGGCCGGCTCATACTTTTCGATGACGTCACGCAGCGAATGCGTCTCGAAGAGCAGGTGTTCCAGAACGACAAGCTTACGTCTCTCGGCCTGCTGGCCGCTGGTGTTGCACATGAAGTAAATACTCCGCTCGCTGTGATCTCGAATTATATCCAGATGCTGGCCAAGCAGCTTCCGAGCGGCGATCCGCGCCACCAGCTGATCGAGAAAGTCATCAAGCAGACGTTCCGCGCGAGCGAAATTGTCAACAATCTTCTGAATTTTTCGCGCACGGGCGCGACGGAATTTACGGAAGTAAATTTGAATGCCGTGGTGGAAGAAGTGCTGACGCTGGTGGCGCATCCGTTCCGGACGGCGCAAGTGCAGGTGACCAGAAATCTGCAGCAGGAATTGCCCGCCGTGCTGGGCTCGACCAACAAGCTGCAGCAGGTTTTCCTGAANNAACGGGTCGGTGGAAGTGGAAATCATCGACACCGGCGCGGGCATCCCGCGCGAAAACCTGAACCGGATTTTCGATCCATTTTTCACCACGAAATCTTCAGGGCGCGGCACTGGCCTCGGACTCTCCGTGAGCTACGGCATCGTCAAGGAGCACGCCGGTAAAGTGGACGTGCGCTCGACGCCGGGGAAAGGCACCTCGTTCCGGCTGGAATTCCCGGTGGCGCGGAAAGCGGTTCATGTCTAAGGGCTCCATTCTGGTAGTGGACGACGAATCCGAAATTCGAGAAGGCCTGGAACTTCTGCTGAATACGGAAGGGTATTCGACATCGAGCGCCGAAACGGGCGAACTGGGCCTGACGATGCTCGAAGAGGCGCCGTACGATCTTGTCCTGCTCGACGTCAGCCTTCCCGGCCGCAACGGGCTGGACTTGCTGCGCGAAATTCGCCGCCGCGATCCGAATCTTTCCGTCGTTCTGATCACCGCGTACGGTTCCATCGATATGGCGCGGGCCGCGTTTAAAGGCGGTGCGCAGGATTACATCACCAAGCCGTGGTCCAACGACGAATTGCTGGTGCAGGTCGCACAGGCCGTCGAGGGCCGCCGCCTGCGCGAAGAAAATGTCCAACTCAAGCGCGCGCTGAAGCAGCGCTACAACTTTCCAAATATCATCGGGAAGAGCGAGAAGATGCTGGCCATGCTTGACCTGGTAGCGCAGGTGGCGCCTTCGCGCTCGACCGTGCTGATTCACGGCGAGAGCGGAACGGGCAAGGAACTGATTGCCAAGGCGATTCATTCGGCGTCGACGCGCGCGGACAAGCCCTTCGTTCCGATCAACACCGGGTCCATTCCCGTCGACCTGCTCGAATCGCAGCTGTTTGGCCACGTAAAGGGCGCGTTTACCAGCGCGGTGGCCTCGAAAAAGGGACTCTTTGAAGTCGCCGATCAGGGCACGATTTTTTTCGATGAGATTTCCACGATTGGGCCCGAGACACAGGTGAAGCTGCTGCGTGTGATTCAGGAGCGTGAATTCATGCGGCTCGGCGGCACGGAAACGATCAAAGTCGACGTTCGCATCATCGCCGCGTGCAATGTGGAGTTGCTCAATCTCGTGCGCGAAGGACGATTCCGCGAAGACCTTTATCATCGCTTGAACGTGATTGCGGTTCCACTGCCGCCGCTCCGCGAGCGCAAAGAAGACGTTCACCTGCTGCTCGACCACTTCCTGCGCATCTTCTCCACGGAGAATAACCGCGCGCCCGGGCGCTTTTCACCGGCAGCGCTGCGCCTGCTCGTGGATTACGATTGGCCGGGGAATGTGCGCGAACTCGAAAACGTTGTCGAGCGCGCCGTAGTCCTCTCTTCCCAGGAATTGCTGGAGGTCGATCTCTTGCCCGAAAGCGTGCGGACGGTGAAGCGACTTCTTGGCGGCGGCCATCTGCAGCTTACCGAATTCATGTCGCTTGCGGGGAGCGCCCGCGGTGAATCATCCATGCCGGGTGAGCACGCTTCGCGCAACGGCGGCGACAGCTCGCAAGCTTCGCTGTTTCAAATCATGGATGAAATTGAGCGTCGCGTGATTTGCGACATGCTGGAACGCACTGAATGGAATCAGACGGCAGCAGCGGAAAATTTCCAGATACCGCTTTCCACTTTGAATCAAAAGATCAAGCGGCTCGGAATTGACGTACGCCGCCGCGGTATCGCCCGCGCCGAATCCTCCGCGTCCGCATCGGGAAAATAGACAAGCACTTCCGTAGTTCACACCAAGTGCGTAGAGACACGGCACCAACATGCCAGCAGTAAAAAATGAGCACTTGCGGACGGTTACTTTTTCTTAAACAAATTTTTTATCGAGTTCACATCGTTTTGCACCGCGGGCGGCGTGGCCGCAGGCGTGGAACCCGATGCGGTGGTCGGCGAGCCAAAACCCGGGATTCCTTTGCCGGGCCGCACTTTGGGGTTTTCGATCGTTCCTCCGAGCGCGAACGGCACCATAATTTTTCCTACGTGGCTGCCAATCAGCCCGCCCACGATGCTGCTCGCTTTGCCCGTGCCCAGAGCCGACGCGGGATTCTCCGCTATCGTACCTTGATAATCGAGCGTGCCATCGAGGCCCAGGCTGCCGCGCAGATCCACGACGCCGGCGGAGGAATCCAGATGAATCTGTTTGCTGGCGACACGTTGGTCGGCGATGGCGATGTCGCCTTCGAGCACGCTAAATGGCGTGTCTCCGCCGACACCCGCCATTTTCAGCACGGATTCCGCGGCGCCCGCCAGATTCACACCCGGCAGATGGCCGTTGCGAACGGCAAACTTGCCCGTGCCCGAGAGAGATTTCTTCCAGGCATCGCTCAGGTTGCCGAGAAGTTGCAGGTCAAGTTCGCCGGTGCCGCTCATCTTTCCGCCTGCCGACGCGGAAGCCGCGAGCACCTTTGCGACATCCAGATTGCGCATTTGCACATTGGCGGTGAAGCGCGCAGGGACGGTCACGCGATCGACGCGCGACGAAATTTGCAGCGTGCCGCCGTACATGCCGATGGAAATGGGCCACAGTTCCGCGCGATCGTTGTACACGCGAATCTCGACATTCGCGGGGCCCACCAGGTAGGGATTCGTGGTGATTTTTTCGATATTGATGTGTCCTCGCGCGACGAGTTCGCTACTTGCACCCGGCGCGGGCGCGGCCGCGTTCGCTGCCGGCATGGGCGTGCCATTGGCCGCGGATTTCGTGGGCGCTTTTTCTGCCGGCTTGGACGGCGAGGAAGCGGTGCTGCCCGGTTCCGTTTCGCCGGCGGCCGGACCGCTTGGTCCGCTGCCGGCAACCGCGATCAATTTGTCGATGTCCAATTGCGAAGAACTCATTTCAAAATTTACCTGGGGATGCTCGAAGTCGGGCACGTTCACGGTCCCTTTGATGTCGGCCGCGGTCGCGAGGTCGGCGACAAATTGGGCATCAAGTTTTCCGCCCGCCAATGTAAATTGGCCGGTGCGGAAGGCAATAGGATCCTTCCAGCCGCTCAGCGCGAGCGTCACGCTGGAAAGATTCGATTCCGCGCGCCAATCATGCATGCGCATCGGACTCACCGCAAAATTGTGCAGCGTGATGTTGATGCCCTTGGTGTCGGAGAGGGGCGAGGCGGCGCCGCGAATGACGCTGCCTACGACGATTTCGGCGCCCGTAAGGTTGATGCTGTCGATCTGGTCCAGCGACATGCTGGAGGAAGAATCGGCCGATTTCGCCGAATCGCTGGACTCGAACGTGTAATTATTCTTCCCGCTGCTGTCGGTAAGAATAATCAATTTCGGGCGCACCAAATCCACCGAGTTGACGTGGATGACTCCGTGCAGCAGCGGAGCAAGTGAAACGTTCACGCGGATTTCATCGGCGCCCACCAGATCGCCGTCGGGAAA
>PMOP01000416.1:4264-6539 GCA_003161495.1 Acidobacteriota bacterium
GCCCAGAAGAATTTTTGCCCAGAGCGGAATCTGTTTGAATTTTGCAACGGGGGAAGAAGGGGTAGCCATGGCAACTCACATTCTCCCGGATGCGACAGCGGCGTTAGTGCCCTGGCGGCCGGTAACGTCCTATCGTGGCAAATCATGCGGCTTACGGCAAGGTCTTAGTTCGCGGAAAACACTTCATTCTTCAGCATTTTTTCATGGAGGCAAGTCATCTGGAATTTTCTTTTTCTGTGGCGCAGGTTTCAGGCTGTGGATTTGAGTTGTGCGGGCCGCGCGAGATCCACGCACCCAACCCCCACAGGCTGAAGCCTACGCCACGAAATGCCTCCAGCGCTCTCTATGCGCAAATGTGATTTGCTGTTACGCTGACGCGTTCGTTTTTTAAAGCCTGGGGAGTGTCGCGTGACCGGAAATCCGAAGCGCATTTTGCTGACCGGCGGTGCTGGGTTCATCGGCTCACACTTGGCGCAGGCTCTGCTTCGCAAACATGCTGCGTTAAGTATTTTGGACAACCTCGACGATTTCTATTCCCCTGCGTGGAAAAAAGCCAATCTCGAATCGATCCGGAAAGTCGGGCCTTTCGATTTTTTCGATCAGGATATTTGCGTGATGGACCGACTGCGGGAAACTGTCGCGAACATTCGCCCCGATGTGATTGTTCACCTGGCGGCCCGCGCCGGCGTTCGTCCCTCGATCGAGCAGCCGCGGCTCTATGAGCAGGTGAACGTGGCCGGCACGGTAAACTTGCTGGAGCTTTGCAGGGAATTCCACGTCGCGCGGCTGATTTTCGGGTCTTCGAGTTCCGTGTACGGAGCTACGAGCCGAGCGCCTTTTTCCGAAGAGCAATCCGGGCTGCGCCCGATTTCGCCGTACGCCGCCACAAAGCTTGCCGGAGAATTATTTTGCTACACCTACGCGCATCTTTACAAATTGCCGGTGATGGCTCTTCGCTTCTTTACCGTTTACGGGCCACGCCAGCGGCCCGACCTCGCGATTCATAAGTTTGTGGCTCGAATGGAGCGGGGAGAACCGCTGCCCATTTTCGGCGACGGAGAAACGGGACGGGATTATACCTACGTGGATGACATTGTCGCAGGCGTTCTCGGCGCGCTTGACTACGATTTCTCTTCCACGGAAGGAACGCCCTTTGAAATTTGCAATTTGGGGAACTCTCATCCTGTGAAGCTTTCGGAGTTGGTCCGCATGCTCGAACGCGCTACCGGAAAGAAAGCGATGGTCCAGCGGGAAACTCCGCAACAGGGTGACGTGCCGCTGACTTGGGCCGATATTTCAAAAGCGGGGAAGCTATTCGGCTACCGGCCGCAAACTTCGCTGGAGGAAGGGCTCAAGAAATTTGTGGAGTGGTATCGCGCGGCTGATCCGAGCTTGCGCGCGTAGGTAGGCGGCGTTTCGCGTCGGTAACTTTGGCCTTGCGAGTGGCGGCCTTTGCGCGCACCAAAACCCCCAGGCTGAAGCCCGCGCTACTGACGAGGAATGCACAATAAACTCACAGGGAGCGCAGTTTCCGTTCCGCGGGCGCTGCAGCTTTGCTACAATCGCGCGGCTGCAAAAACGAGTTTTTCCGTGAAGTGTCGCCGTGGAAACGCTGGCTAAACGATTTTTCGTGTCGGGAAGTGTACAAGGGGTAGGTTTCCGCTTTTTCGCTGAGCGAACCGCAGGAAGCCTGGGAATAAGCGGGTACGTGAGAAACCTGTTCGACGGGCGCGTGGAAGTTTATGCGATTGGCAGCGCGGATCAGTTGGATAAGCTGAAAGAAGCATTGGGGCGCGGGCCGCGCATGGCTTCCGTGGATCGCGTGGACGAGCATGAAGCGGATGTAGAGCGGGAATTCGCAAACGGATTTTCCATCGAACAGGATGAATGAGATCGGACGGACGGGCGGATTGCAGCAAGCGCGGCCGACTTCAAACTAGCGATTCATTGGGAAAGGCGGAGCAAGCGGAATGAACCATTTGAAGGAATTCATTCGAGAGGTTCCCGATTATCCGAAGCCGGGAATCCTATTCTACGATTTAACGACATTGCTGAAGAATGCGAGCGCTTTTCATAGCTTGGTCGATGAGCTTTGCGACCATTACACGGGCCAGAAAGTGGACGCGGTCGTGGGCATCGAAGCGCGCGGATTTATTCTGGCGCCGGCGCTGGCGTACCGGCTCGGTGCGGGATTTGTTCCCGTTCGGAAACCCAAAAAGCTGCCGGCGAAGGCTGTTGGGGTTACCTATCAGCTTGAATACGGCACGGACACGCT
>PMOP01000030.1:0-164 GCA_003161495.1 Acidobacteriota bacterium
CCCAAAGAGCAAAAGGACGCCATTCGCTGGATTGCGAATATCTTCGCCCTGGCTGGCCTCATCGTCTCTATCCCGCTGGTGCCGTGGTTCTGGGCGCAGCGCTACGAGCCTGGCTTCAAGTTCATGGAGGGCGCGCCCAATAACTGGATTCCCTCCATCGGCGC
>PMOP01000030.1:193-2610 GCA_003161495.1 Acidobacteriota bacterium
CTGGTGTTGCAGACCGGAATGCTCGGGGTTTTCATGGCGCTCGATTTCTTCCTGTTCTTCGTTTTCTGGGAAGCCATGCTCGTGCCCATGTACCTCCTGATCGGCATCTGGGGCGGCCCCCGCAAGCTTTACGCGGCCATCAAATTTTTTCTGTACACTCTGTTCGGTTCCGTGCTGATGCTCCTGTCGGTTCTGTTCCTCTACTTCTACAATTTCCGCCAGACCGGCCAATACACGTTCAGCATCCAGGCGCTTTATAAGACCGCGCCGCACATCTTCCACGATCCAGCGTATGGTTCGACGTTTGCCATTCTGCTATTCCTTGCATTCTTTATAGCTTTCGCCATCAAGGTGCCAATGTTTCCATTTCACACGTGGCTGCCGGATGCACACGTTGAAGCGCCCACTGCGGGCTCAGTCATTCTGGCCGGTGTCCTGCTGAAAATGGGGACCTATGGCTTCATTCGATTCGCCCTGCCATTTTTCCCCGATGTAGTCATGCACCCCAAAGTCCGCTTCTGGATGATTTTCCTATCAATTATCGGAATCATTTATGGCGCGCTGGTTTCGCTGATGCAGAAGGATATGAAAAAACTCGTGGCTTATTCCTCGGTCAGCCACTTGGGCTTCTGCACCCTGGGGATTTTTGCCCTGAATCCAGCCGGCCTAAGCGGGTCGGTGCTGCAGCAGATCAACCACGGCATCTCGACCGGCGCGCTGTTCTTGATCGTCGGCATTCTTTACGAGCGGCGGCATACGCGCGAAATTTCTGAGTACGGTGGCATCTCCAACGTGATGCCTCTGTATGCCACGATTACTATGATCATGTTCCTCTCATCCATGGGATTGCCGCTGCTGAACGGTTTCGTCGGCGAGTTCACCATCCTGCAGGGAACGTTCATGGAAAATTGGAGGTGGGCAGCCTGGGCTGTGCCGGGCGTGATTCTGGCAGCGGCTTACTTGCTATGGCTCTATCAGCGGGTTTTCTTCGGAACCATAACTAATCCAAAAAACGAAAAACTGCGAGACCTCACGCCGCGCGAAGTTCTGACGTTTGCGCCGCTGCTCGTCATGGCATTCTGGATCGGACTTTATCCCAAGCCATTTTTCCAGATATTGCAGCAACCCGTGAACCAGTTGGTGCTGACCATTCGGCCCGATTATCCCGGCATCAGCGGCGCAGTCAATGCCTCCACGCAGCCCCAAACCCCAATCGCACCGGACACGGCGGCCCTCGCTGTTCCATCCGCCATGGCAAAGGGGAACAAATAAGTGCCCGGGATGCCACAATATTTCACGGGCACGGACTATCTGCTGTCTTTGCCCATCATCATGCTCACGGTTTTCGCCCTGGGTATACTGCTGATCGATCTGATAATTCCGCCGGAGTGGAAGTGGACGAATGCCGTAACCGCATTCACCGGCGTGCTTTTTTCGGCCGCCGGGGTGCTGAAGATTCAGTACACGCAGTTCGAAGCCGCGAAGCTTGGCCGCACTCTCGAGGTCGCCTTCATGCACTCCATGATGCTCGACCACTTCTCCATTTATTTTTATTACCTGTTTCTTGGTGCAGCCGGCCTGTCAATTTTGATATCAGTCCGCTATCTCGAGATCGAACACGAGAATCACGGCGAATTTTACGCGCTGATTCTGTTCTCCGTGGTCGGCATGATGTGCATGGCTTCCAGCTTCGACATCGTGCTCACTTTCATTGGCCTTGAGTTGATGGCAATCTCCACTTACGTGCTGGTCGGATTTCTGCGCACCGATCGCCGCTCCAACGAGGCGGCCTTAAAGTATTTGTTGCTGGGAGCTTTTTCGTCGGGAATTTTTGCCTACGGCTTATCGCTCCTGTATGGCCTCTCCGGCAGCACCGACTTAGACGAAATCAGGCACGCGCTAACCCAACAAGTCGCGCAGAACGGCAATCACGTAAGCCCGATTGCAGTAATTGCCCTGCTGACCACGGCAACGGGATTGTTCTTTAAGATCGCTGCGATTCCGTTCCATCAGTGGCTGCCCGACGCTTACGAAGGCGCGCCCACCAGCGTTACTGGATTCATGTCAGTCGCGGTAAAAGCGGCGGCGTGGGCCATGATGCTGCGCATTTTGTTGTGGGGATTGTATCCGCTGCGCACGGTCTACGTGCCGCTGCTGATCTTCGTTTCAATTGTCACCATGACCGGCGCCAACCTGGCCGCTCTCACGCAGAATAATCTGAAACGTTTGCTGGGTTATTCTTCGATCGCACATGTTGGCTACATGATGCTCGGCTTGATCGCGCTGGCTTCAGTGAACTATCCCGCGCCCGCTTTCTTCGACGGCTTCAAGGGGATATTGCTCTATTTGCTGGTCTATACTTTCATGAACCTCGGCGCGTTCGCCGTAGTTACGTCGCTGCGGCAGCGCAATGTGAT
>PMOP01000030.1:2682-2819 GCA_003161495.1 Acidobacteriota bacterium
TATGTGCTCGCGTCCGTCGCGGTTCTGTACGCGGTTTTTGGACTCTACTATTACATGCGCATTGCTAACGCCATGTTCATGAGCGAGGCGCTCGACAAAACTCGCCTTCCCCTTAGCGTTGGCATGCGAGTCGCGCT
>PMOP01000470.1 GCA_003161495.1 Acidobacteriota bacterium
CAATGGTTTGGCGACCTGGTGACCATGAAATGGTGGGACGACAAATGGCTCAACGAAGGTTTTGCCACATGGATGTCGGGCAAACCTGTCACGGCCTGGAAACCTGAATGGAATATGCAACTCTACACGCTGCGCAGAACCCTGGACGCATTCGGCGAGGACTCTCTCGTCAACACGCACCCAATTCATCAGCCCGCGGATACTCCCGCGCAGATTCTGGAACTCGACGATTCGATCACCTACGATAAAACCGGAGCCGTGCTGGGGATGCTGGAAACCTATCTGGGCCCGGAAAAGTTTCGCGCTGGCGTGAATTCTTATTTGAAACAACACTCCTACGAAAACGCCGCGGCGTCCGACTTCTGGAACGCGGAGACACTTGCTTCCGGCAAGCCGGTCGACAAGATTATGCCCACGTGGATTGAACAATCTGGGCTGCCATTGGTGGTAGTGAAGCAGGAGTGCGCTGACAAATCCGAAAAGGTGGCGCTGGAGCAGGAGCGCTATTTTTACGATCGGGCCAAGCTCAACGCGGGCAGCGCGGAGCTATGGCAAATTCCTTTGTGCATGAAAGGGCCGGGTTTGGTTCCTGCAAATACGGAGAAGTGTGAACTGCTGGCAAAAAAACAGGACAGCTTCACCCTCCCGGGATGCTCACCGTGGGTGTTCGCGAATGCGAATGCAAAAGGCTTCTACCGCTCCAGCTATAGCCCGGACGCAATTCGGTCGATGGCCGAGGTCGCCGAGACGGCACTCTCTCCCGCCGAACGCCTGATGTTGCTGGGCGATGTTTGGGCGTCGGTCGCAGTCGATCGCGAACCCATCGATGATTACATGGTTTTGTCAGAAGGTTTGCGGACAGAAAGGAATAGCGCCGTTTTGGAAGAGATTCTTAAGCAGCTTGCCTACATTCGCGACTACCTTGTAGGCGATGACGATCGCCAATCCTACGACCTGTGGGTGCGCCGGCTTCTCGCTCCGACGGCCCAGGCAGTGGGATGGGAAGCGAAGCCCGGAGAATCGGAAGCGCAACTCACTTTGCGCGCGGACCTGATGTCCGCGTTGGGCGGCGTTGCCCGCGATCCGCAGGTCCAGGAGCTCGCGCAAAAGCTGGCGAGCCAGTATCTGGCCGATCCTGACTCCGTCGATCGGGAACTCGCTCCTGTTGCGTTGCGAGTGGCCGCGCGCCACGACGACGAGGCTTTTTATGACCAACTCACGCAGAAACTTCGCGCCACCCAAACCCCGGAAAGCTTCATCAATGTGATGTTTGCGCTGAGCAGCTTCAGTGATCCGAAATTGGTGGAAAGAACTTTGCAATACGCGATTTCACCGCAAATGCGTTCCCAGGATGCCGTGGGCCTGATCCATATAGTGATGCAAAACCCTGACGCCGCGAAACAGGCCTGGAGCTTTGTTCAGGCGCATTGGAGCGCCATAGAAAATCTGGGCGGGGCATTTGCTGGCGGAGAGATCGTCCAGGCAACGAAAGGTTTCTGCGACCCCGGAACGCGCGACGAGGTGCTGGCTTTCTTCACCAGCCATCCTGCTCCCGCAGGCGAACGCTCGCTAAAGCAGGCGGTAGAACAAATAAATTACTGCGTGGATCTGAAGGCGCAGCAAAGCAGCCGCCTAGCTTCGTGGCTCAATAGTCGAAGCACGTCAGAGGCAAAATAACTCGTTCACGTTGGATTATTTTCAGCGGGCTCGTATTTAAGATTCTGCAGTCCTTATGGAGTTGACCAGAGCAGCTTTCTGTCTTTTCCATACAAAGTCACGGAAGCCGCGGTAGTTTTCTTCGGCTGCTTGCCCTTCCCCGTTTGCATCCCATTGCCAATACTCGTCGTGAAACCTTCGGAGTCGGACATTTCCAGCGAAGTTCCGTCCGGCGTCACCGCCATGCGCGCCTGAATATCAGGGCGTTCTCCCACAAGCGAAAGTTGTGAACCCATTCCCTGCAGAACACTGACGCTGACCGAGGCGTGATGCTGAGGATCGGAAAGAAGCATCATCGGCCCCTGAGGCGTGCCATCGTTCAGGGAGAGCGTGACCAGTGGTATTCCGCTCTCGTCGCGCAACTTGAATGTCGGTCCCGTGCCCGCCATCGACAGCTCGGCACGAACCTTCCCTGCGCTATCTTTCAAAATAAAACTGCCCGCTTCAATCTTATCCGGAATCGCGGCGGTCGCAGGGGTCGTTGCCGATGTCGCTTTGTGAGGATGCTTGGACTGCGCCATCAAGACCACGGAAATGAAAGCGATCAGGCACGTAAAAATCCCCCGGCGAAATAATCGGTTTTGCCTTTCCAGCCTTTCGATCCGAATCTCCAGTGGCAGCTTGCCTTGATGGTCAGTCATGGTTCCTCCGAAAACCATTTTAACCGCGTGGTTGGCGGCTCAATACCCAGGATTGAACAAAATGATGCGAATTGCGAACTAGCGCCGCCAGCCGTGTCAGCGCCTTGTGCGAGTTCCATCGGTTTGACCCGCCATCCAGAAAACTCCTAGAACACGTAAAGTTTGCACAGAGCCTCGCCCGGACCGGGAAGTGGCGCCGAAATATCTCCTTATTTTTCATTTTGATACACGTACCTGTACCAAAGGGCAGCTTGGCGTCTGGCGTGCATATTCCCAAGGCAGAGTTGGTAATTCAAAGGGGGGAAGATATATGGAAGAAGAAATCGATCGTCCCGAAAGCAGCAACCGAAGCGTACCCGGGTGGGTGATTGCAGCGGTGGCTGTCTTGGGAGTCATAGCGTTGGTAGGGCTAGTGATGGCGCACAACGCCTCCTTGCAGGCCCAGGAAGCGCAGCAGAATTCTGACACTAAAGTTAAGGCCGTGCAGGCAGATTTCACGAGCCAGCTCGCGCAGTTGCAGCAGCATCAGGCCCAGGCCGACACCGCCAACGCCGGCTTGCAGAGCGACCTGACCGTGGTGACCAAGCGGCTGCGTCTTACTCAGAACGACCTGAAGAAGGCTCGTGACGAAGCCGAAACGATTCGCACGGAAGACCAACAGAAGATCGCGGAAGTCGATGCGGCCGCCAAGACCGAACTTGCCACCAAGGCCAGCACAGATGAAGTCAAGTCGGTGGACGGCAAGGTTGACGGCGTACGTACGGACCTCAATGGCACACAGACCGATCTGAAAATGGCGCGCAGCGAACTGGGAACCCTCATCGCGCGCAACCATGAAGATGTGGAACAGCTTCGCCGCCTCGGTGAGCGCGAATACATCGAGTTCACCATCGACGGCAAGAACAAACCGCAAAAGGTCGGAAGCTTTATGGTCGAGTTGCGCGGCACCAATCCCAACAAGAAACGCTACAACGTAGCCTTGATTGTGGATGATTCGCGCATCGAAAAGAAGAACTTGCCGGTGAACGAGCCGATCTTCTTCCACCAGGGCACCGATCGCCGCCCCTTGGAGCTGGTTGTGAACTCCGTTTCCAAGGATAAGGTAACCGGCTACATCAGCATCCCCAAAGCCGCTGGCGCTCAATCCGCATCGAGCGACTAGCGAGGTTGGATAGGTCCGAGCACTAAAGCAGTTTTCGGACTTTCGTAACGGCGGACAGAGCGCGGGGGTGCTCTGTCCGCCGTTGGCGTTTTGGGGAAGTGATTCGTGAATTGTGATTCGTGATTCGTG
>PMOP01000408.1 GCA_003161495.1 Acidobacteriota bacterium
GTTCCAGGAGCAGTCGGCGGGGAAGATCTGACCGGCGCTTACGATGTCGTCAAGAATTGGCCGAAGGACGTAAGCACTCTGCCCGGAAATGAAAAATGGACGTATGGCGCGGGCGAAAGCGTGTTCGCCGAAAGTCCCAATCGCATCTACGCCCTCTACCGCGGCGAATTGCCGAAGATGGCGCCGCCAAAGGCGATGCTTTTGCCGCAGGCCGGCCCGAGCATTAGCTTCCCAGTAGCGGGTTTTTGGCGCGATGCCACCACAGCATCGCTGCCGGGCACGGGCGGCACGGACCAGGACACCCGGGAATGGCTGACGTCCTGGGAAGGAAAGTCTCCCGACCTTGGAATCAAGGGTCCGCCGTATCGTGAACTGGGCGTCGACGCAAAATGGGAGAACTGCCTCGTCGTTTACGACGGCAGCGGAAACATCATCGAGACCTGGAAGCAGTGGGACAAACTTTTTCGCCGGCCTCATTCCGTTTACATCAGCCCATACGATCCGGAAAAGAACGTGTGGATCGTGGATGACAACATGCAAGTCATCTACCGGTTCACGCATGACGGCAGCAAACTGCTGCAGACGATCGGAACGCCGGAAATTCCCGGCGACGATGCCACGCACTTCAACCGCCCAACGTATCTCGATTGGCTGCCGGACGGAACCTTCTACGTTTCCGACGGCTACACGGGAACGCGCGTCGCCAAATACGACAAGGACGGAAAATTCCTGATGCAGTGGGGAATTAAAGGCGGTCCGCGGCGCGGCGGCGACAACGAAGCTCTCGAAACGCGTCCGGGCTATTTCAGCAATGTGCACGGGATCGCCATCGACCAGAACACGCGCCACGTTTTTGTGAATGACCGGAACAATCACCGTATTCAGGTGTTCGATGAAAACGGCAAGTATCTCTACGAATGGCACATCGACAGTCCGCCATCGAGCCTGCATCTGCTCTACATCGGATCCGGAAACACGATCTGGACCTTCGATCGCACCACCAACAAAATGATCGAATACGATTTGCAGGGCCATCTGCTGTACACCTGGGGAAGCATGGGCGATTATCCGGGCTACCTCTGGGGCGTGCATGGATTGAGCGTGGATCAGGACGGCAATTTGTACGTCGCCGAAGTGGACTCAGGGCGCATACAGAAGTTCACCCCGAGGCCGGGAGCTAATCCGGCGTTTCTGCTGGCCAAGCCGGTGTATTCCGCCTGGAAATAAGAGCAAAAAGAGAGAAAGAATGAGACGGCCGCGATGCACCGCGGCCGTCCGTTTTTTGTATCATCCTGGAGGCCCGCATGATCGCCTGGATCCTTGTCGCGCACGTTTTCGGAATCACGCTCTGGGTGAGCGGCCTGCTCGTCACGACCATCGCGCTTTCGCGACACATTCAAGAAATTACCGCGGAGGGTCGAGAGGCAATGGCCCGGATGGAGAGAATTTTCCTGCGCGGACTGGCCGACCCCGGCGCGCTGCTCACGCTGCTTGCCGGAGTGGCCGTGATTGTCAATAATCCGGCGTATTATTTGCACGCGCGCTGGCTGCACATCAAACTGCTTTTTGTTCTCATGCTGATTGTTCTGCATGGAGCCATCGCGGTGGGGAGCAAATTATTTGCGGCGGGACGAATCACGCTTCAGCGCGCCCAGGCGAGGGTTCTGCTGGTTGCAGTTCTGGTTATTTTCCTGCTGATCCTCATTTCAACTTTACCCGGCGAAGTTTTCCTGACGTGATTTCTTTCGTGACAAAACATCAAGTTTTGGAATCGGAACGAAAATTGCATTCCGGTCACTGAGCCGGAGCGGGATCGCCGCTTTTTTCAAGAACAATTTTCATCTGGGACTTGTTGCTGGCGACCGCGTCGATTTCCGTTTCGTAGGTTTTATAGCCGTCGAGCGTGATCTTCAAGCGATGTTTGCCCGGGCTTACCAGCATGGAGTGGAACCTGCCTCCAAAATCGCCGCCATGTCCCATGTAGCCGTTGTCCACAAAAACGGCGGCGCGCTTGGGCTGAATATCGAGCCGCAGCTCGGCGGCATTCGCGCCCGGATAAATTTCCTTGGGATTCTCCTCCAGCACCACGGCTATCGTTTGAATCTGATCCGGCATAATGACGAATTTCTGCGTGATGTCTTTGTACCCGGCCTGACGAATTGAA
This sequence comes from Acidobacteriota bacterium, assembly GCA_003161495.1. GTDB lineage: Bacteria > Acidobacteriota > Terriglobia > Acidiferrales > UBA7541 > Palsa-360. The sequence goes on from PMOP01000408.1 coordinate 2,165, forward strand.
ATCTCATGCTCTCCCGGCGGAAGCATGACTTTCCGGTTGCCTTTGAGTTCTTTGACGTAGCCCGCATATTTCCCATCGATCCACACGCCGGAATCCCTTTCATATTGATCGTCGGCGGTGAAGCGAACTTCTCCCATGGCCGGGCTCTGCTGCGCAGGAGCATGGACGGGAGCAAAAAGAAAAAGCGCAAACATCGCTATTCCAAGAAGCCTCATCGAAGTGTTTGTGACCATAAATTATTCCCCCCACAATTGTATGGCCGCGTGCGCCTGCTCGCTTATGTTTTTCCATCCTTTTTCGTTTTGCGCTGCCTTGGTTCGGAATGCGCTTGCCGCCATATGCCTGACCCACACCGTGCTCCAACCATCTGATTGGGCGAGACTTAGGAGGAGGCGTACCAGGACCCGGGTACCTCCGGAATTGGTTCTTACCGCCCATTGAGCGTTTCCGGGATCGCTGCGATTATCAATCGTAATCTTTTGCAAGAGAATATCCACTAACACAAATTGACCGAATGGGGGACACGCATGAACATGCCAGATATCCAGGTTCAAGAAACGACAGAAAGCCGGTCCATGGAAACGTCGGGCAGCCAGGCCGTGGCCAAATCCCGCTTTGACGAGGCCGAATACCAACGGTGGTC
>PMOP01000490.1 GCA_003161495.1 Acidobacteriota bacterium
CCTCTGAAGAGGCGGGCTACAATAACTCGTACTGGCGCGACGACACAAAGGTCCGTGGAGATGACTTTCGGATTCCGAAGCAAGATACCGGAAAGGAACCAGAACACTCGTGCTCGATTCACTTGGAACACTGCAACGCACGCACTATTGCGGCAACCTGCGCGCCGCGGACGCCGACAAAGATGTTGTTCTGATGGGCTGGGTCCACAGGCGGCGCGATCTCGGCAATTTGATTTTCATTGACCTGCGCGACCGCTCAGGTCTTGCGCAGATTGTTTTCAACAAGGAGCAGCACGCCGCGGCGCACGGTCGCGCCGAGGAATTACGCTCGGAATTTGTGGTCGCCGTCATTGGCCGCGTGGTGAAACGCCAGAAGGTGAATCCCGATCTCACATCAGGCGAAGTGGAAATCATCGCCAGCGAGTTGCGCATTCTGAACACGGCAAAGACGCCGCCCTTCGTCGTCGAAGACGACCTGACCGCGAATGAAGAGACGCGCCTGCGTTATCGCTATTTGGATTTGCGCCGCACGAAGCCGCGGCAGAATCTCGCGCTGCGCCACCGCGTGATTCTCGAAATTCGCAAGGCCATGGACGAGATGGGTTTTTATGAAATCGAGACGCCCATGCTCACGCGCTCCACGCCCGAAGGCGCGCGCGATTATCTCGTGCCGAGCCGCGTGCATCGCGGACAATTTTATGCGCTGCCGCAATCGCCCCAGATTTTCAAGCAGATCCTGATGATCGGCGGCATGGACCGCTACTTCCAGATCGTCAAATGTTTTCGCGATGAAGACTTGCGCGCCGACCGCCAGCCCGAGTTCACGCAACTCGATCTGGAAATTTCATTTCCCACGCAGGACACGGTTTTTAGCGTGATCGAAAACGTGATGGTGCGCGCCTGCGCCGTGGCCGGAATTACCGTGAAAGGGCCGTTTCACCGCATGGAATATAAAGAGGCTATCCAGCGCTACGGTTCCGACAAGCCCGACTTGCGATTCGGCATGGAATTGCACGACGTGACCGAGCATTTCGCCGCCGCGCGCGAAACGCTGCATATCGAAGGAAATGTTCAGGCGCTCGTCGCGCCCGGCGCGGCCACGTTCTCACGCAAACAGCTTGACGAAATCGCCGAGAAAGCCAAATCGCTCGGGGCGCGCGGCGTGTACACGATAAAAGTCGCGGCCGAGGGAGTCACTTCGCCCCTGGAAAAAAATCTCGGCGCGGAAACGCTGAAAAAAATTGCCGCAAGTGTGGAAGCGAAATCCGGCGACCTGGTTGTCGCCGTCAGCGCAAAAGAACAAATTCCCGGCACGGATGCCGCCGCGCTGATTGCCGGACAATTGCGCCTGCTGCTCGCCGACCAATTGAAATTGATTCCCAAGGACCGCTGGGAATTTTTGTGGATCACCGGATTCGCGCTTTTCGAATGGAACTCGACGGAAAAAGCAGTCGTCAGCGCGCAGCATCCCTTCACCGGGATCGTGGAAGAAGACGTTTCGAAGCTCGAGGACCCTTCCGACGAAGTGCGCCTGTCGATGCGTTCGAAGGGATATGACCTGGTGCTGAACGGCGTTGAGCTGGGCTCGGGCAGCATTCGAATTCACCAGCAGGAATTGCAGGATCGCGTATTCAAGATGCTGGGCCTCAGCGAGGAGCAGCGGCGCAACCGCTTCGGCTTCTTCCTCGATGCGTTGACGTATGGAACGCCTCCGCACGGCGGCATCGCGCTGGGCCTCGACCGCGTCACGGCGTTGCTCGCTGGCGAGAAGTCGATCCGCGAGGTGATCGCCTTCCCGAAGACGGCGAAGGCGCAGGACTTGATGGCTGAAGCACCCTCCACTGTCGACGCTCCGCAGGAGGATGAACTGGAACTGATGAGTGCGTTTGCTGGGCTGCCAAGCAGTGATTGGTCTTTGGCTTATATTTGTGATGGCCTTTTGAAAACAATTGAAAAAGATTGCTTAAACGTAGCGCTTCCAGTCGATAGTTCCTTTCAAAAAGCTATGGCTTTAATTATTACGAAGGCAAATGCCGACGGTCGCGCCGCCGTTAAGCTAGCGAAATCAGGCTATGGCCGTCAAGCTGCCGGATTATGTCGGTCGCTTGTCGAGGCATCGATTAATGCTCGGTATATCCAGAAAGATCCTGAGAATCGTGGAGAAGCATTCTTAAAATCTGTCCACGACCACAAACCTCGTCTCGCTAAGATGCTCCAACTCCATAATCCGTCGAAAGAGGTGACAGATGCACTTAAGGAAATGGACCAGACTCAGACAGACTCTGGTTGGCCGCGAAATATAAGAGAAAGAGCACATGCAGTCGAGCGGCCGAGTTACTCTTATGATCTGGTATTTCCAATGTTATCTCTGCAAGTACATTCGACTGCTACCTCGACGTCACGAGGCCTTCGCGAAGGCCAGCCCGGTCAATGGATCCTGCCTTGGGGTCCGAGTGAAATATGGGTCGATACGGCGCTCGCGACCACTTTCGCCTATCTGAAGGATGTCGCAGACGTAGCATATGACGCCTTCCGACTCGATAAGGGAAACATTGAAAAAATCCATTCCAAATTTCAGGAATTCATAAAGGCAGACCAGATTCAATCCGGAACGAAAAGTGACTAAATGACGCGAATCCGCATACTTGCCGAGCATGTCGCGAACAAAATCGCCGCGGGCGAGGTGGTCGAGAGACCCGCGTCCGTTGTGAAAGAGCTGCTCGAAAACGCGCTGGACGCGGGGGCGCGGTCGATTCGCGTGGAAGTCGAATCCGGCGGCAAGCGCATGATTCGCGTGATCGACGATGGGAGCGGGATGATTCACGACGACGCGCTGCTGGCGTTCGAGCGGCACGCTACGTCGAAGTTGCGCACGGCCGACGATCTGCTTTCGATCGCGACGCTTGGATTTCGCGGGGAAGCGCTGCCTTCGATCGCGGCGGTCTCGCGACTGCTGCTGCAAACGCGCGCGACCGAGGAAGCGGAGGGGACGCGCGTCGAATTTGCGGGCGGAAAACTTGTCGGCGTGAATCCGGAGGGATTAGCCGCCGGGACCACCATCAGCGTGGCCGATCTTTTCTACTGCGTGCCGGCGCGGCGCAATTTCCTGAAGTCGGAGACGACGGAACTCGGCCACATCGCCTCGCTCGTCACGCATTACGCGCTTGCGCATCCCGACAAGCAATTCGTACTGAAGACGCCGACACAGGAGATTATCCACGCGACGGCTGTCGAGACGATGGCCGAGCGCGTCTACCAGCTTTTCGGGCGGCAGGCGCTCGACGATCTGTTCGAGCTTTTGCCGGTTCGCTCTCCCATGCGCGCGTCGATTACCGAAGCGGAACTCACGAGCGAAGAGCACGCCGCCGAACTCGTCGTGCGCGGGTTCGCTTCGCGCCCCGAGGTGCAGCGCGGCAACCGCAACGGTATTTACGTTTTCGTAAATAAGCGCCTGGTGCGCGACCGGCTGATCCTGCACGCCATTCACGAAGCCTACCGCAACGTTCTGCCGCCCGCGGTCTTTCCGGCGGTGCTGCTGTTTCTCGATTTGCCCGCCGAGGAAGTGGACGTGAACGTTCACCCGGCAAAAATCGAGGTGCGTTTCCGGCATCCACAATTCGTGCACGATTTCACCCGCGATTCGATCCGCCAGGCGCTCTCGAAAGCGAGGCCCATTCCCAGCTTCGCGGGCGTCGCGCCGTCGGCCGCGAGCGGCAGTGAACAGGCGACTACCGCCGTCGCAGCCGCTGCGGGCGCGAACCAATCGGACACAGGGTTGCCGCGCGCCGTCATCCCGCCGCTGAATGGCTTTCCTGTCGATGGCGCGCCCATGAACGCGGCCAGCGCCGCCGGCGCGGCGATTGCCGGCGATTTCGAATTGACCGTTGCGCCGATGCGCCCGGAAGCGCAGCGCTTCCGATTTGAAGGCGGCATCGGAACGGTTTCAGATGAATCGCTTTACGGAACCGAAGGGAATTTCAGCGGGGCCGAACCGCTGGCGAGCGCGGGGAGCTTGACCGAACTCAAGCCGCTGGGGCAGATCAATTCGAGCTTCATCGTGGCCGTGAACGGCGAAGGGTTGTGGATCATCGACCAGCACGTGGCGCACGAACGCGTNNGCGCAAATGGGGCCGCGCAGCGTGGCGATTCACGCGGCGCCGGCCGGAATCGCGACTTCCGACGCGGAGCGCCTGCTGATGGAAATTCTGGACGGCACGGAGCGCGAAAACGCGGGAATTTCGATGGATTCACTGCAGGCCAAAATCGCGGCATCGACATCCTGCCATGCGGCGATCAAGGTGAACATGCCGCTCGACCAGAAAAAAATGGAGTGGCTGCTCGGCGAGCTGGCGAAAACGGAAGCGCCCATGAGCTGCCCGCACGGGCGGCCCATCGTGCTGCGCTATTCGGTGCGAGAAATCGAGCGCGCGTTCAAGAGAATTTGACGGTACGAAGTGGAAACCCTTGTGAAAGACAAACTTATCATCGCGATCGACGGCCCGGTGGGATCTGGGAAAAGCACCGTGGCGCGGCGCGTGGCCGAGATGCTGGATTACACGCATCTGGACAGCGGCGCGATGTATCGCGCGGTGGGATTAAAAGCGTTGAGAGACAACGTGCCACTCGATTCGCCGGAACGCTTGTCAGAGCTCGCCGGCGCGGCGCGAATTGATCTGGTGCCGCGAGACGGAAAGCTGCGCGTCCTACTTGACGGCGAAGACGTCACGGATGCGATTCGCGCGCCGGAGGTTTCGCACGCGGCTTCCGTGGTCGCTGTGGTGCCGGGAGTGCGGCATCCGATGGTTGCCGAGCAGCGGCGCGCGGGCGAGCAAGGCGGCGTGGTGATGGAGGGCCGGGATATCGGGTCGGTGGTGTTTCCCCACGCGGACTTGAAAATTTTTCTCGATGCTTCTCCCGAAGTGCGCGCCGGCAGGCGCAAGCGCGAACTTGAGGAAAAAGGAGAGTCACTGGAATTTGCGAAGGTGCTGGCAGAAGTGCACCAGCGCGACCGGCGCGACCGGGAGCGCAAAATGTCGCCTCTCGTGCGCGCCGCCGATGCCGTGACCGTGGACAACACGGCGATGGACGCGGAAGAAACCGCGCGCGTGATTGTCCTCTTGGCGAAGGAACAGGCGGGGGCGGCGGTAGGGGGCGGCAGTGATTAGTGACTGGTGACTAGTGACTCGTGAAAATCCCCAAGCCGTCGCATCTCTTTCAGTCTAAGAATTCAACCACCTATCTTTTCAGGCTCAAAAACCGGGAATCTTCAACCGGCCACAGGCGCGGTAATGGTGCGGCGCAGAGCTGTGGACCAGTGCACAGCGGTGACATAGAGC
>PMOP01000061.1 GCA_003161495.1 Acidobacteriota bacterium
TGGTCGGGGTGGCCGGATTTGAACCGGCGGCCTCTTCGTCCCGAACGAAGCGCGCTGCCAAGCTGCGCCACACCCCGCCGACCGCGTCAGGAGTCTAGCCGATTTGCGGCACCAGCGTGAGCAGGGTCGCCTCCGGGCGGCAGCTGAACCGCACCGGCGCGCACGGCGAAGTGCCCAGACCGGCCGAGACGTGCAAGTATGCGCGGCGCTGCGCGCCGGGACCGGCGGGATGCTGGTGCAGGCCGCGTGCCCGGCCACGGTCCAGGCCGCAGTTGGTCACCAAGGTGCCGTAACCGGGCAGGCATACCTGGCCGCCATGCGTGTGCCCGGCAAGAGAAAGCTCGATGCCCAATTCGGCGGCGCTCCGAAACGAATTTGGATTGTGCGACAGCAAAATATTGGGGACGTCTCGCCGGACGAGCGGTTGGACGCCCGCCAGCATGCGCGCGCGATTTCCTTGCGCGTCGCGCTGGCGCTGGTAATCGACACCGATGAGGTTGAAAGCGCTTCCCTGCCAGCGCAGTTCCGTGTTTTCCTGGCGGAGGAGTTTCATCCCGAATTTTTGAAAAAGCTCGGCGGACTTGTCCTCTGCTCCCGCGTAGATCTCATGATTGCCATTGCATCCCCAGACGCCCAGCGGCGCGCGCAGCCGTGAAAGTTCCGCGATGCAATCTTCGAGCGGGTCCGACCTCCTGGTTAGAAAATCGCCTGTGACGACAACCAGATCGCCGGTCAGTTCATTGGCCATGCCGACAGCGCGGCGAACCTGCGCGGCGGGCATGTAGGAACCGATATGAATATCGCTTAGTTGCGTGATGCGCAGCCCGTCGAGAGCGGAGGGAAGATTGGCAATAGGAATTTGCACTTCGCGCACGTAAAACCGGAATCGCTCCGCCACAAAACCGTACGTCGAGCTCACAAACGGAAAGGCGCCCGCAATCACGCCCGCGGCCTGAAAAAAATAACGCCGGGAATGATCGATGTTTTCCGGAGGCGCGGTGATCAGTGCAAGTTCGCGTGAGGCAGCGGAAAGCGAAGGCTGATTTGAAAACGAGTCCCGCAAACGGCGCCACAGCCATTCCGCCCCGGCGATGATTTTGATGAACAGGTAAGAGAAAATGGAGCTGGTCAGCCACAAACCGAAAAACGCCTTCCAGCGCGAGCCGCGGGATATCTCACCGAGCATGTTTCTCGCGAGAGCCGCGAGGGCAAAGAGCGCTATCACCGCAACGCCCGCGACCAGCGCGCCGCGAATTGCTTTGCGCCATGCCGACACTTCGGCTCGACCGGCAAATTTCCACGCGCGCGCAAACCAGTAGCGCTGTGAAAGATAAGCTAAGGAAAGTCCAGCAACCGCGCCTATAAAACCCAGAGCTATAAAAACTTTATGAAGCATCCAGTATGGTCCCACCCTATTAGAGCACGCCGGAAGGTGTTCAGTTGTATGGATACCCGAAAGGTGTTTCGTAACGCAAACGGACGATCGGCAGGTCAGCGACGATTGCCGTTATCACTCACCGCAATCTGAATCCATGATTCACGGGTTTTTGGTGGCGCCGGCGTCTCGCCGGCGGTTTTTCCTGGTTCGGCACGAGCCACAAACGCCGGCGAGACGCCGGCGCCACGTGACATCGCGCGCAAATCGGTACTTGTCTCTATCGCGGGGAATTTCTTATTTCGCAGCAGGAGGCGATGCGACTACCGCCGTCATTTTGCGAATCATGCCATCGGACTTGCTCAAGACGTATACTTCGCCGTCGCCGCCCTGAGCGATGCGGATATCGGCACGGCCGCCGCCGTAGGCGACGCCCTCGGGATCGGCTTTCGGCTGTTTGTGGTCCGGATCTCGCCAGCCGGTTGTGGCCGCCGCCGCTCCGGGAAGGACGCGGTCCTGAGCAGGGGTTCCTCCCTTTTGCGCATACGTTTCGGCCACGACGTCAAACATGCGGCGCTTCACGGCAGTTTGCGCCGCGGGGCTCTTATACATGATCTGCAACTCGTGGATTGGCGCCTGGTGGTTGCGTTGTCCGCGCGTTGCGATCATCTCGGCGAGGTCGGTGTAAAAAATTCGGCCGGTGGTCATGTCATTAAAAATAAATTTCCCGCGCATCTTTGGCATGAGCTTGCCACGGTACACGAAACCGCTTCCGATCGAGTCGCCTTCCCAATGGCTGTAGACGGCGGCCGGATAAATGGGAACGACCGGCTCCTCGATCCCGTCTACATGCAAGAGATCGCGATCGGGGAATGCGACGGGCGGATTTTCCAGGCTGCCCGTCTTTCCCGCATCATCCACAAAAAGTTGCTCGTTGCCTTCGCGCTCCGGATAGCCGTAGTTGGCGCCCTTGGCGACGATATCGATTTCTTCCCAATAGTGCAGGCCAATGTCGATGACCAAAAACGTCTTCGTCGTGGTATCCCAGTCAAAGCGGTGCGGGTGCCGCAAGCCGTAGGCATACACTTCGGGCCGCGCGCCTGAAACATTCAGGAATGGATTGGCATCCGGGCCGGTGGATGGGATACGGTATCGGCCATTCGTACTCATCATATCTTTCGGACGCAAACTCGTGTCCGGAGTGATCCGCAAAATTTTTCCCAGAAGACTGTTCAGTTGTTGCGGGATGGTATGCGAAGGACCGGGAGTTTCTCCCTGCGCGCCGTCTCCGACGCCGATGTAGAGGTTGCCGTAATCGCTGCTGCCTGGCTTGGCCAGTGGATCGAAAATCGTATCGTCCATCGGATGATTGCGATCGTAGCCGACGCGCAAGAGTTCGCGTGCGGTGCCCTCGAAGGTATCGTTGCGAATGTTGGTGTCGGTCCATTCCACAAGGACGGACTCAAGATGGGCCGGGCCGGCCGGAGGATTTACCGGATCGGTCGTGGTATATCCCGTGAGATTCAGGCT
>PMOP01000450.1 GCA_003161495.1 Acidobacteriota bacterium
TTTCGGATGTGCTCTCGATCTGGCTGACGTTTGCTCCGCCCTTCCAGTGGACACTCGATCTGGCAACTGCGGTCATTCTTTTCCTGATTCTCGGCCGCCGGTGGGCTCTCTTGCCGGGATTAATTGCCGAAGCCATTCCGGGCATGGGAATTTTTCCCGTCTGGGTTCTCGTCGTGCTTTCGATTATCATTTACGACGGCATTAAAAAACCCCTGAAAGCTTAAGGCGAATTTAGTAGCGCGGGCTTTACAGGCTGCGGAAAAAGTCCCTTTGGCAAAAAGTGCGAAAAATAAATCGCACACAGATGACCCAGGACGCGAGATCTTTTTCGGTTGATGATTTTGCATCACCCGAAATGCTCTTAATTCCGCAGAAAAGAGACTTTTTCCGCAGCCTGTTTAGCCTGCGGGTTTTCGGCCGTAAATGAAAAATCAAAACCCGCAGGCTGAAGCCCGCGCCACTTAGAACCTTGCCCGGGGACAGTGAAACCAGTATGCTTCTCCAAGATTTTTGGAGATCCCCATGAACAACTTTTCGAATTCGTTTTCCCGCCGAAGTTTTCTGGCCGGCGCATCGTCGCTTGGCGCGCTGTATGCCGCCGCGGAATTCGCGCTGCCTCTTCCCGCGCTGGCCCGCCCGCTGCTCGACGATCCGCGCATCGCCGCGCAGCCGATTGCCGACAAGGGTTTCGCTTCCATTCGAAAGATCGGGAACGGCCTGTACGCATTGATTTCCGACCGCTCCAAGGGCATGCAAACCCGTTCGAATGGAGGATTCCTGATCGGCCGCGATGCGGCGCTCCTGGTCGAGGGATTTCAGACCACGATCGGTTCGACATTCCAACTGGAAACGCTGCGCACGGTCACGCAGGTGCCCGTACGCGCGGCTTTGAACACGCACTGGCACTTTGACCATACCCTGGGCAATTCGGTCTATGGCGGCGCTGGAATCCCCATTTGGGCGCACGCCGATGCGGCCACGCGCATGGCGGCGTACTACCCCAAATGGCAGTCGCAAGACCTGGCCACCTACCTAGCCCCATGGGAAAAGCGCGTGCGCGACGCCAAGACCGACAGCCAGCGCGAACACGCCAAGAGCGACATCGAAGGCCTGACCGGCATGTTCGTCCCGGTAAGCCAGACCGTACTCGCGCTGCCGAATCATCCGCTCGATCCCGCAAAGATGCCGATGGAAATCGACCTCGGCGGCCTCACTGTCGTAATCGAAACCTACATTGGCCACACGGACACCGACCTGATTTTCCGCGTCCCCGATCAAAATATTATCTACACCGGCGATTTGCTCACCGGCGGCCAATACCCCGTGAACATTAACGGCTATCCGACAAAGTGGCGCGCGACGCTTGCCAAATTCGCGACCTTCGACAAAAACACGCTCTTCGTCCCAGGACACGGCCAGGTCATGGGCCTCGAAGGCGTTGCGGAAATGCGTTCCTGCTTCGACGACCTCGCCGAACATGCGGAAAAATCCTACAAGGCCGGCGTCCCCGTGGAAGATGCCATGGAACAGTACATCGTCCCCGACAAGTACAAAAATTACCGTATGTTTTCCTGGGGTTTTACGATTGGCCGCACCTACGAACAGCTTTACGCCGAGTGGTCAGGCAAGCCGGTTCAAATCTTGAACTACTCATGAAAATGATTTCAGTACGCGAAAAATACACGTTGGAAGTCGGCTCGCCAACACCGGTCACTTCTGAGCGCCAACACGAGGAATATCTATTCGTCGTGGATAAGCTGGCGAGCAAAGAGAATCCAACGAGAGAAGAAGAGAAGTACGCTGAAGTCTTGATGACCTTGATTGAAGTGTACGAAGAACCGCATTACTCCATTCCCGATGCTTCCTCGGTGGAAGTCCTTCGCGGATTGATGGATGCGAATGGTCTACGCCAAAAAGACCTGGTCCCAATCTTTGGCACTGAAAGCATCGTGTCCGAAGTTCTGCACAGGAAACGCGATCTCAACAAGTCTCACATAGAGAAATTAAGCAAAAGATTCCGAGTTTCCCCCGCAGTATTCTTCTAACGTTGCATCGCGTGTCTGACGCCTCATCTAAGCAATGCTAGGGCGCTTCTTGCCGAATCCGGTCGCCTGTTCGAAGGCATGCGCCAGTTGCAGCACAGAAAAATCTGCTTTGTTGCGGCCGACGATTTGAACGCCTACGGGAAGTCCTTCGGGCGTGAAACCTCCGGGCACGGAGGCGGCTGGATTGCCTGTGGCCGAGATATACCAGCAGGACTTCATCCAATCGATGTAATTCGTGAACTTCACGCCGGCGATTTCCGTGGGGTATGGAGTGTTCACGTCGAATGCCGGCAACTGCGTGGTGGGCAGGACGAAGTATTCGTACTTTTCCAGGAAGGTTTGAAAACCGCGCCAAAGCTGGCCGTGCGCGACGTCGGCGCGCGCTACATCCATACCCGAGAGGCGCAGGCCTTCCTCGATCTCGCCTTTTAGCGTGTCCTTGAAAGCGTCGGGGTGATCGTGGAGGCGCGCGCCGTAGGCGTTCGCCGAACCGATCGCGCGCAGCACTCGAAAGGCGATCTCCGCGGGAGCAAAATCCGGCTCGGCCTCTTCGAGGATGCAACCTAGCGATTCAAATGTTTTGCGGTGGCCATCGACCACGGAGCGCACGCGCGGGTCGAAGGGCACTCCGCCAAGGTCCTTGAACCAGGCGACGCGCACGCCTTTGAAGCTGCGGTCCAGCGGGCGCGCGAAAAGTTCTCCCGGTTCGTTGATGGAGAGCGGCGCGCGGGAATCCGGCCCCGCTATCGTGCTCAACACATAGGACAGATCTGCGACTGAACGCCCGAGGCATCCCGAAGT
>PMOP01000460.1:0-1514 GCA_003161495.1 Acidobacteriota bacterium
CACCAAGGCATCCAGTGACCACGACTGAGAATTTTTCTGGCCTCGATCGGCGCCGCAGCACAACGGTTCGGGGAGAGCAGCGTGAAGCGGGCGAAATTGCCGTATTCCACGAGCTCGGCAAAGCTCTTACTTCCTCCCTGCAACTCGATCAGGTTCTTCGCACCATCATGGAAAAAATCGATGAGTTTCTGCGGCCGGATACGTGGTCGCTCCTTCTGGTCGATGACGCCAAGCAGGAGCTGTATTTTGAGCTGGCCGTCGGCAAGGGGGCGCAAGCGCTGAAGGACGTGCGCATCAAGATGGGGCAGGGAATCGCCGGCTGGGTGGCGCAAAATGACGAAGCCGTGATTGTGGCCGATGTGAGCAAGGACACGCGATTTTTCTCCCAGGTCGACGAAAAAACGAAAATGGAGACGCGCTCGATCGTCGCCGTTCCGGTGCGTTACCGCGATCATTGCCTGGGCGTGATCGAGCTGATCAATTGCGTGGAGAGGGAAGGGTTCATGGAGCGCGACCTCGCGCTTTTGGAAGCCCTGGCGGATTTTGCCGCGATCGCCCTCGAAAACGCGCGGCACGTGAAGCGCATTCACGAACTCACCATCACGGACGATTGCACGAGCCTCTACAACGCGCGACACATGGATTTTATTTTGGAGACGGAAATTTACCGGTCGCAACGTTACGGGTACGAATTTTCGGTGGTGTTCATCGATCTCGATCACTTCAAGAACATCAATGACACGCACGGGCACCTCGTTGGATCGAAGCTTCTCGCAGAAGTGGGCCAGATCGTGAAGAGCGCCTGCCGCAGGATCGATTTTGCGTTTCGCTATGGCGGCGATGAATTCGTGATCGTGCTGCCGCAAGCCTCCAAGGAAAATGCGTTTGTGGTCGCCCGACGCCTGCACAAATTGATTGGAGAGACGCGCTGGCTGATTAACGAAGGGCTGGACATCCATTTCACGGCCAGCATCGGCGTGGCGTCGTTTCCTTCGGACGCAAAATCCAAAGTGGAATTGCTGCATCTGGCCGACGAGGCCATGTACGCGATCAAGAATTCGACGCGCAATGGCGTGGCTGCGGCGAAAGTCGGCGTGCTGCCCGCCTCGTAATCCCACGCAACCGCTGGATTTCCACAGAGTCAGCAAAGCCTTTCTCCCGCATTTTCTTGATTCACCACGTATGCCATGCTAGTCTCAGCGCTTCCGGTGACACGCCGTAACGCGAATGGAATGGATGTCCCGGACGAGCCGAGACGAGGAGCGCATGTCCAACGAAGCATTGGGGATGATTGAGACCAAGGGGCTGGTCGCTTCGATCGAAGCCGCGGACGCCATGGTGAAGGCCGCCAACGTCATCCTTATCGGGAAAGAATATATCGGCTCGGGATATGTCACGGTGATGGTGCGGGGGGACGTCGGCGCGGTGAAGGCCGCGACGGATGCCGGAGCGGCGGCGGCACGGCGCGTTGGCGAACTCGTTTCCGTGCATGTGATTCCGCGGCCGCATGAGCA
>PMOP01000460.1:1563-6889 GCA_003161495.1 Acidobacteriota bacterium
TGAAGAGGCGAGCTACAGCAGCCTGCGCGCCCCGGTGGTTAGCGACAGCAACGATGTTTGTAGGAGAAGGTAAAGCGTTTTGAGCCTGCGCGATCGCGACCTCATCTCCATTCAAGAAGCCCGCGAACTTGCGGCCCGAGCAGCTTCCGCACAAAAGAAATTCGCTGCATTTTCCCAGGAACAAGTTGACGCCGTCGTGGAGGCCTGTGCGAAATCGGCTGCGGAAAACGCGGAGCCGCTGGCGCGCTCGGCCGTGGAAGAGACAGGATTCGGCAACGTTCCCGATAAAATCGTGAAAAATACGCTGGCGGCGGTAAACGTGCCGCGCGCCATTCGCGGCATGCGCACCGTCGGGATTCTGCGCGAGGACCGCGAAAAAGGGATTGTCGAAGTGGCTTCGCCCATCGGCGTGGTCGCGGCGGTGATTCCTTCCACCAATCCCACTTCGACGGCCATCTACAAAACTTTAATTTCCATCAAGGCTCGAAACGCGATCGTGTTGAGTCCGCATCCTTCGGCCATCAAGTGCATCTGCCAGGCCGCCACGCTGCTCGATCGCGCCGCGCTGACGGCCGGCGCGCCCGAGGGATTAATTCAGTGCATGCAGCACACGACGCTGGAAGGCACGCGCGAGCTGATGCGGCGTCCCGAAGTGGGCGTGATTCTGGCGACGGGTGGCACGGGGCTTGTGCGCGCCGCCTATAGTTCGGGCAAGCCGGCTTATGGCGTGGGGCCGGGCAACGTGCCTGCTTTTATCGAGCGCACCGCCGACGTGCGCAAGGCCGTCGCGGACATCATCGCTGGAAAAACTTTTGATTACGGAACGATTTGCTCGTCCGAACAGGCCATCATTGCCGAGGAACCGGTGCGCGAGCGAGCTCTCGAGGAATGCCGAAGTCAGGGCGCGTATTTTCTTTCTCCGGAAGAAGCGGAAAGTGTCGCGCGGCTCGTGTTCCTGCCAGGATCGCACACGCCCAATACGAAAATTGTCGGCCGGGCCGCGACCGTGATCGCCGAAATGGCCGGCATTCATGCGCCGCACGCGACGCGCGTGCTGATCGCGCGGCTCGATCCGGAACAAGTGGGCCGGGAATTTCCGCTCTCGGCGGAAAAATTGTCGCCGATTCTCGCGTTTTATGTTGTGCCGAATCTTGCGGGTGGAATCGCGCTTTGCCGGCGTCTGCTGGAATTCGGCGGGCTCGGGCACACCTGTTCGATTCACTCACAGAATCGCTCCGCGATTCTGGAATTCGGCGAAGCCATGCCAGCGTTTCGCGTAGTCGTGAACAGCGCTTCGGTGCACGGCTCGATCGGTTATTCGACGAACTTGTTTCCCGCGATGACCCTGGGTTGCGGCGCGCCCGGCGGGAATATTACTTCCGACAATATCGGCCCGCAGCACTTGATGAACGTGAAGCGCATCGCGTGGGAATCGCGGGGCGTGGAACATCGCACCGTTCCCGCGGACCAGCGCATGGCGGGTTTTTCAATTTCGCCCGAGCCGGCCGCGGTCCAGGAAAAGGCGAGCATGCCGGCGGCGCCGGTCTTGGTGAAGGTTTCGGCGGCGGTTTCTGCGCCGAATTCTCCGGCGCCTTCTACCGAGTTGAAGCCTGAAGAAAAGAAAACGGACGTCCCTGCGCCTGCTTCCGCAGGATCAACCGGCGGCGTGGATCGCGCGGCGATTGCCCGCGTGGTCGAAAATGTGCTTTCGGCACAGGGGATCGCTCGCGGAAGTGGCGCGTCTAAATCAGTGTCCGCTCCAGCTACTGCGGCTGGCGCGAAAGAACTGGCAAGCCCGTCGGCAATCGCGGCGGAAATTGCGGATCGTTTTTTTGGTTCGCTTGCGAATCCGAAGGAAGACTCTGGTAGCACCGCATCTGCTGTCAGCTTTCTGCAACCTGGCGAATGCCCGCCTGAAGGCGGGCGCTACACCGCCGGCGCTCCTGTTTCCAATGCCGTGAAAACGCCCGAGCCAGCCGCGAAAATAGCGATTGAAATTCAAATGTTCGTCAGCGAAAACGATGTGCGCCGCGCGATGACGCGCAGTGAAAAAATCTTTATTGGCCGAAAGACCATCCTCACGCCTTCCGCGCGGGACCTGGGGCTGGAACACGAAGTGTTTGTGGAAACCGAGGCCGGATCAATCCGCTAATTCGTCTTGTTGGAGATTTTTGTAGCACAGGCACTCTTGCCTGTGCGGGTTTCTAATTTGTAATCGGAATACAGACGTAACCGCGATCGCGAAAACCGCACAGGCAAGAGTGCCTGTGCTACCAAAACCTGATTGTTAGGTGATATCGTACGGCCAGACAAGTGGCATACATCAGAGACAGATAAAAGGAAAAATCGATATGCGAAAATATTCGATTGCTGCAATCGTGCTGGCATGCGGTTTTCTATTTTCGCAGGGGGCGGCCGCTCAGGCGCCGGAAGTCCGCGTGCTCGCCTCGAATGGCATTAAGGCCGTGGTCGAAGATCTGCTTCCGCAAGCCCAACACACGATCGGGCACACGATCTCTGTTCAATATAGTCCGACGGCCGCTCTGAAGCAGGAAATCGACGCGGGCGAATCGTTTGACGTTGTGATCGTGACTGTCGAAAGCATCGCGCAATTGAACAAGGAAGGGAAGACGCTGGGCGGAGAGGGTACACCCATCAGTCGCGTCGGCGTGGGCATCGGCATTCGCAAGGGAGCGCCGCGGCCGGATATCAGCACTCCCGAAGCGCTCAAGCGCGCGCTGCTCGGCGCGAAGGCGATCGCCTACGGCCCGAGCGGCGCGAGTTTTCCTTACATCACGAAAATGCTCGACGCGCTCGGCATCGCGGACACGATGAAAGCCAAGACTTTATTTTTTGATACGTCCGACGGCACGAATAGCGCCGTCGCCGAGGGAAAAGCGGATTTCGGCATCACGCTCGTCAGCGAGATTCTTCCGGTAAAAGGAATTGAACTCCTCGGACCATTTCCGGACGAGTTTCAAGGCTACGTGCGTTTCGCCGCCGCCGTCAGCGCGAATGCAAAAAATCCAGAGGCCGCGAGCGCGCTGATTAAATTTCTCGCTGGGCCGGATGCTTCGGCTTCCATCAAGGCCAGAGGGATGCAGGCTCATTGACGGGTGTTTTGAGTAGCACAGGCACTCCTGCCTGTGCGGTTTGGGATCGTCGTCGCGCGCGTAATCGTTTCGGGCAGCTTACAAAACCGCACAGGCAAGAGTGTCTGTGCTACAGCAACGCAGTGCGTCACTCTGTTTGTTTGTCGTGGTAGAATCGCGGAAACACCGAGAGGATTTCCATGATCGAAATTCAATTCGCGAACATGCATGCGGGCGACGCTTCACGAATTGCGAAGCGAAGAGGGAGGCGATCCATGAAACGATTTTGGAGTGCTTTGGGCCTGGTAGTTTTTTGGGTTGCGTTCGCGCACGGCGCGACGGAAGCCACGATCTCCGGCGTCGTGAAAGACCCAGCCGGCGCGCCTTTTCGCGGCGCCTTCGTGCGCGCGCAAAATGTTCAATCCAAAATCAGCGTCAACGTCATGTCCGACAATCAGGGCCGGTACCGCATTTCAAATTTGCCGCCCGGGGAATATCAAATTCGCGTGACTGCGACCGGGTACAAAAGCGATCCGCGCCCAAGCTTGAAATTGACGGCGGGAGATTCTTCCTCACTGGATTTCGCGCTGCAGCAGGGCGCTGTGCGTTGGAGCGATCTTTCCATGTACCAGGGCAAAACGCTGCTGCCTGCTGGAAAAGGCAAAGAGATTCTGACCGGCAATTGTTTTGCTTGCCATGCATTCCAATCCCGAATGGCCGCCGTAAAACGCGACCACGACGGCTGGACGCAGGTGGTCAACTTCATGCGCGAAACGCGCCACGCGCGCCTGGCCAATCACATCAACGACGAGGATGTCGTCGTCTTAACCAATTATTTGAATGACGCGTTCGGCGTGGACGCAAAGCTGCCGAAATCTCCGACGGAGATGGCGGGCTACAAAGCGACGGTTCGTCCCGTCAGCGATGACGCGCTGAAAATTACGTACGTCGAATACGAAATGCCCGGCCCGAATCGCATGCCCTTCAGCGCCGCGCCGGACAAGGACGGAAAACTCTGGATTCCGGACATGGGCTCGGCGAACACCATCGGATGGCTCGACCCGAATACCGGAGCGATCCAGGAATTTACCGCGCCCAATTCGTTTGCCGCGGGCATTCACTCTGCAGTTCCCGCGGCGGACGGCTCCGTGTGGTTCTCCGAGCAGGCGGCGAACAAGGTCGGGCGTTGGGATCCGAAAACGAAACTCATCACGGAATATCAGGATACTTATAAACAGGGAATGGAGGGGCTCGAGGACGGCGGCTCGAAACACACCGTGCGGGTGGATGCGAAAGGGCGAGTGTGGGGAACGGCCGTGTTCAATAATCTGACCGTGTACGATCCCAAGAACAATGAGTTTTCCCATTTTCCGGATACGTTTTCGCCTTACGGCGTGGAACTCGACAAGAGCGGCAATGTCTGGTTCGCGGAATTTTATCCCAAGGGAAAAATTGGAATGGTCGATGCCAACACCGGCAAAGTTACGAAATGGGACCCGCCGACAAAGGGCGGATGGCCGCGGCGCATCGAGATCGACGATGACGGCATGGTGTGGTTCGCGGAGTATCAGGGAGGAAAAATCGGCCGGTTCGATCCGAAGACGCAGGCCTTCAAGGAATATGAATTGCCGGGGCCGAGGGCGACTCCATACGCGCTCGGCATCGACCGCAATCACAACATCTGGTATTCATCTGACGAGATGGACGTGATCGGCCGCCTCAATCCCAAAACCGGCAACGTCACCGAATTCCCCTACGCGCATTCGGAAAATATGATGAAAGAATTTTTCCTCGATGCACAGGGCCGCATGTGGTACGGCTCCGCCCCGAATAATGAAGTGGGATACTTTATTCCGTCCGATTTGGATTGATGGGTTTCATTTCGATCGTACGCAGTTTGAATTGGTCTTGACGTCAAGGAATTCCCGCAGTGTATGATTTGGCCAAATTGAAATTGAAAATGGGGACTTGGGATTCGCGAGGGGTTCCGAAATGCGAAAGCACAGGTTGGATATTGTGTTGGCGTTCGCGATTTTCTTGAGTTGTTCCGCCGCGGCTTTCTCTCAATCTAAAACGTCATCCGAAACTCCCGCTAGCCCAGGGCCGTTCGATCCGCACGATTTGTCAGGCGTCTGGTTTGACGATCATCCGCGGCTGATTCGAGTTCAGGACCGCTACTGGGCCTACAAGTTCACCATGGAGGAGCCGCCGATGACTCCGTGGGCCGAGGCGCA
>PMOP01000508.1 GCA_003161495.1 Acidobacteriota bacterium
GTGTCGGTGTTCGCCGGCGTGGGAGAACGCACACGCGAGGGAAACGATCTGTGGCTTGAGATGCAGGAATCGGGCGTCGTCGTTCCCGGCAATTCGGAGAAATCGCGCGCCGCGCTGATTTACGGGCAGATGACGGAACCGCCCGGCGCGCGCCTGCGCGTGGGCCTGACCGGCCTGACCGTCGCGGAATATTTCCGCGATGAGGAAGGCCTGGACGTTCTGCTGTTCATCGACAACATTTTCCGGTTCGTGCAGGCGGGCTCGGAAGTTTCCGCCCTGCTTGGCAGAATGCCTTCCGCCGTGGGATACCAGCCGAACCTGAACACCGAGATCGGCGAGCTGCAGGAGCGCATTACTTCCACAAAACACGGATCGATCACGTCAGTGCAGGCGATTTATGTGCCCGCCGACGATTACACCGATCCTGCTCCGGCCGCGACGTTCTCGCACCTTGATGCGACCACCAACCTCAGCCGCCAGATCGTCGAGCGCGGCATTTATCCTGCGGTCGATCCGCTGGCCAGCTATTCGCGCATTCTCGATCCGCGCATCGTGGGCGAGGACCACTACAATACCGCGCGAGCGGTGAAGGGCGTGCTGCAGCGCTACAAGGATTTGCAGGACATCATCGCGATTCTCGGCATCGAGGAACTTTCCGACGAAGACAAGCAGTCCGTGGCGCGCGCGCGAAAAATAGAAAAATTCCTGTCGCAACCCATGTTCGTCGCGCAACAGTTCACGGGCCTCGAAGGCAAGTACGTGAAAATCGCCGACAACGTCCGCGGGTTCAAGGAAATCGTCGCAGGCAAGCACGACGATCTCCCCGAGCAGGCGTTCTACATGGTCGGCACAATCGAAGAAGCGCGCGAAAAGGCCGAGAAAATGGCGGCGACGGCGTAGGAGCCGTGGCCCGTGGTTCGTGTCCCGTGACCCGTGCTTTCGTTCCGAAATCGTAGTGGAGTTGTGAAATTGCCGTGATAAAGAGTTTTAAGGAACTTGAAGTTTGGCAGAGGGCGCACACTTTGGTCCTTCAAACGTATCGCGTAACGGATGGTTTTCCGGATAGAGAGAAGTACGGGATCGTGTCGCAAGTCCGCAGGTCCGCTGCTTCGATTCCGGCGAATATTGCGGAGGGATTTGGCCGCAGAACAACAAAGGAATTGTTGCAATTTTTGGCGAACGCGAACGGTTCTTTGGAAGAAACGCGATACTTTCTGATTCTAAGCCGGGATTTGGGTTATTTGAAAGATCAAGATTTTCACGAAATGGATACTCACTGCTCATCGGTCGCTCAAATGATTGCAGCGTTGGGGCGGTCGCTTAAGTCTCGGCTTGAAGGGGTTCACGGGTCACGGGCCACGAGCCACGGGCCACGTTAAGAAATGGCTGACACATTCACACTCGAAGTCGTCACACCGGCGCGGCAAGTGGTTAACGAAGCGGTGAACGAGGCGCAGATCCCGGTGCTTGGCGGATATATTGGCGTGCTGCCGGGGCACACGCCACTGCTGGCCGAAATGGGCATTGGCGAACTCAGCTACCAGGTTGGCAATCGCGAATTTTTCTGCACGGCGATTGGCGGATTCGTGGAAGTCCTGGCCGATCGCGTGATCGTGCTGGCGGACGCCGCGGAGCGCGCGGAAGAAATCAATGTGGCGCGCGCGGAAGCCGCCCTCGCCCGCGCTCAGAAACGCCTCGCGACTCCGAACGTGGATTGGAAGCGCGCCGGAGAAGCGTTCGCGCGCGCGCAGGTACGGCTGCAAGTCGCGGCAAAAGCGGGCGCATCTTCTGTTGTTGCCTCTTCAGGATCAGCGGCACATTAAGCGCGCATCGAAATCCTTTGGGAAGCGCTAAGATCGAACAACGCATGGAAGAAATCACAATGTACGGCACAAGTTGGTGCAGCGATTGCCGCCGCGCCAAGCAATTTCTGAGTGATCGCGGGGTGAACTTCGTCGAAGTAAATATTGACGAGGAACCCGATGCCGAGGAACTGGTTCTCCAGGTAAACGAAGGCCGCAGAAAAGTTCCCACGATCAAAGTCGGCGACCGCTTTTTTGCCTGCAGCCCGTTCGATCCCTACCAGCTTTCTTCCGAATTAAAAATTCCTCTGAACAAATAGAGAAAGAGTCAAGCCAGCGCTAATCCCGCTCCTCTGGTCATTACGCCGGACACTTCGAGTTTGTCATCGAGGAAAACCAGGTCCGCGTCCGCGCCCGGGGCAAGCACTCCTTTGCGCGCTGCCAGACCAATTTGCCGCGCCGGATTCGCGGTCACCATGTGCAGCGCAGAGGCGAGCGGGACGCCGAGCGCAACCATGTTTCGCAGCGCGCGGTCCAGCGTGAGCGTGCTTCCCGCAAGTTTGCCCTCGGCGTTGCGGGCGACTCCTGCCGAAACTTTCACTTCAAACATTCCCAGCTGATATTTTCCGTCGGGCATTCCGGTGGCGGACATGCCATCGCTAACCAGGATTACTCGCTCCGGCGTTTTTAGTTCGACGAGCATCCGCATGGCCGCTTCGTCTACGTGAACTCCGTCCGCGATCAACTCGGCGCTCACTTTGGGCGAAGTGAGCACCGCGCCGAGCACGCCCGTTCCGCGATGCGAAAATGGGCGCATGGCGTTGTAGACGTGCGCGGCGTGGCTTGCGCCCGCCTCGATGGCGGCCAGGGCTTGCTCGTACGTGGCGTCCGTGTGACCGAGCGATACGACGAGGCCGGCCTGGCGCGCTGCGGAAATTAATTCGAGAGCGCCGGGCAGCTCCGGCGCGAGAGTCAAAATTTGCGCGGTTCCGCGCGCTTCCTTCAGAAACTGGGCGAACATCTCGAGGGAAGGAGGCACGATCCACTTTGTGGGGTGCACACCCCTGCGCACGGGACTAATGAAGGGTCCCTCAAA
>PMOP01000456.1:0-6192 GCA_003161495.1 Acidobacteriota bacterium
ATCACGAGCCGCGCGGATGACGCTAACAAGGCCATCGATTCTCTGAAGAAAGCGTTCACGCTTGATCCTTCCAGCCAGCAAATTGGCGACGAGCTTGCCGAAATTTACTACCAGGCCCAAAGGATTCGCGATGCGGTGGTCGAGGCGCAAGCGATCCTGACCAGGGACCCGGACAATCTGCCGGCGCGCCGCCTGCTCGCGCGAATCTACGTGCGCACGCTGGGCGATTTGAGCAACACGGCGGGGCAGCGCGACACGCTCGCGCACGCCGCCGAGCAATACCGCGAAATTGTTCGCCTGGATCCCACTGACATCGATGCCGCGCTGTGGCTCGCGCGCTTGTACCGCTTGCAAAATGAGCAAGACAATGCGGAAGCGGTGCTGCAAGCCCTGCTCGCGCGCGAACCGGCAAATGAAAACGGCGTCGAGCAACTGACTCAGCTTTTACTCGATGAAGGGAAATCGCAAGAGGCGATCTCTTCGCTGCAGGGCGTTCTGCAGCGTGCGCCAACGCCAAAGTTGTGGGAATTGCTTGGCGACGCTTACAGCCAGACCCACGATCTGCCGAAGGCTGAGCAAGCCTATGGCAAGGCAGCGGAATCCGAGCCCGACGACATCAACAACCGCAAAGCGCTCGCGCAAACGCTCCTCACCGAAGAAAAATTTCCCGAAGCCCTCGAACAATTTCAGCGCCTGTCGCAAATGGATGCGGACGATCCGGACAATTATCTTCGCCTCGCCGAAATTTACCGCCAGTTGAAGCAGCTCGATAAGGCTGAGCAAAGCATCCTGCTCGCCAAGCAGCACGCGCCGAACAGCCTGGAAGTGGCGTATTACGAAGCTTCGATCTACGAGGATCAAGGCCGCCTCGACGATGCGGTTCGTGTGCTTTCCGATGCCGTGACCGCGGTGAAGACGGAGTCCGAATTCACGCCGGCGCGACGGCGCACGCTGGCCATCCTGTACCAGCAGCTCGGACAGTTGTACCGCCAAATCGGAAATTACACAGCGGCGGTGAATACGTTTGAGGAAATGCTGCGACTCGGCACCGAGGAAGACCGCCGGGCGCGCGTCATGATTATTGACACCTATCGCGAGGCCCGTGACATCTCGAAGGCGCTCGACGCCGCGCACAAAGCCGCGGACGCTTATCCCAAGGACCGCTCCATCCTGATCGCACAGGCGCTACTGCTCGGCGAAAACGCGCAGGCCGATCAGGCGGTTGCAAAGCTTCGCGCCCTGCTGGACGGTTCGTCCGCCGATTTTGAAATCCAGCTCGATATCGCGCAAGTCTACGAGGAAAGCAAGCGTTGGACGGATGCGGAACAGGCCATCCACGCCGCGGAAAAACTCCAGCCGGATTCTTCCGGCAAGGAAATGACCGGCTTTCTGACGGGCGCGATCTTCGAGCGCCAGAAAAAATACGACCAGGCCGAACAGCAATTCCGGGATGTGCTGAATGTGAACCCGCGCAATACTTCGACGCTGAATTATTACGGCTACATGCTGGCGGACCGCGGAATTCGTCTTGAGGAAGCGACCAGCTTGATCAAACGCGCCCTCGCGGAAGATCCGAGCAACGCGGCGTTTCAGGACAGTCTGGGGTGGGCCTACTTCAAGCAGGGCAAACTCGACGACGCGGAAGCAATGTTGCGCCAGGCGATCACTCGCGAAGGCCACGATCCCACAATCCTCAGCCACCTGGGCGATGTGTACGCCAAGATGGGGAAGGACAGCCTGGCTGAGGCGCAGTGGCAGAAATCAATCGACGAATGGCACCGCGTCCTGCCCGCAGATTTCGAGCCGGTAAAAATGGCGGAAGTCGAGCAGAAAATTTCCGCGCTGAAGCGCCGCCTTGCGCAACAGAAAACAACCGGCGACGCCAAGCCGTAGTAGCATATCCCTCCTATGAAATCCGTTCGCGTTCCCGCGTATGCAAAGGTCAACGTGCGCCTGGATGTCCTGGGGCGTCGCGCGGACGGCTACCACGAATTGCGCACGATCTTCCAGGCCATTTCCCTGCATGACACACTGCTGCTGGAAACAAAGCGTGAGCCCGGCATCGAGTTGCGCATTGCCGGAAACGCCCAGCTCGCGGAAGAGCCGGGCCGTGACAACCTTGTCTATCGCGCCTTAGAAGGACTTGGCCGCGAAGTTGGATTGCAGCAAGGCGTGCGCGCCGTGTTGACCAAGCGCATTCCCGTGGGACGCGGCCTCGGGGGCGGATCGAGCGATGCGGCCGCAGCGCTCCTGGGTCTTTTGCGCCTTACAGGAAAGCGTATTGCGCCGGAGGGCCTGCTGGAGATCGCGTCCAGCCTTGGCGCGGACGTACCATTTTTTCTCTACGGAGGCCGCGCGCTCGGGATTGGCCGCGGGGACGAAATTTATCCGTTGCCCGATGCGCCGCGCCGCGAAGTGCTTGTCGTTTCGCCTCACGAAATTGCCGTGCCCACGAAGGACGCCTACAAGTGGCTGTCAGAAGAATTGACAAAAGGGGAAGACCCCTCTAAACTCATGAGGTTCTGTGCTCTGTGCTGGAGCCCTCAGGGGGGCGCCCTCTCAAACGATTTTGAGGCCGCTGTTTTTCCCCGGTATTCCCGATTGGCTGCGATCAAGCGGGAGTTGCTTCAGCAAGGAGCCGCAGAGGCCTCGCTGGCTGGAAGCGGTTCGGCGGTGTTTGGAGTCTATCAACACCCAGCGATGGCGCGCCGGGCTGCCCGAGCGTTTCCGAAAGATCAGGTTTTTCTCTGCTCGACTCTTTCACGGGCGGAGTATCGCCGAAAAACGGGTGGGCGTGATCTTGTCTGAACGGTTCGAGCACTCCTGAGGATCATCAAACTTGACCGACGATAAGTTTAAAATTTTCTGCGGCAGCGCGAACCCGCGCCTGGCCGAAGATATTTGCCGCAACCTGAATGTGAAGCTGGGCGAGGCCAAGCTCGGCAAGTTCAGCGACGGCGAAGTTTATTTTCAGATTTTGGAAAATGTGCGCGGCGCGGACGTGTTCGTCGTGCAGCCGTGCTCCAACCCCGCGGACTTTCATCTGATGGAACTTCTGATGATGATCGACGCGTTCAAGCGGGCGTCGGCCTGGCGAATCACCGCGGTCGTGCCGTATTACTGTTACGCGCGCCAGGACCGCAAGGACAAGCCGCGCGTGCCGATTTCCGCGAAGCTGGTCGCCGATTTGATGGAGACTGCCGGAGCGAATCGCGCGTTGACGCTCGATCTGCACGCGCCGCAAATTCAGGGCTACTTCAACGTGCCGGTGGATCACTTGTATGCGATGCCCGTGCTGGTCGATTATTTCGAGAAGAAAAAAATCGGGAACCTCACCGTCGTTTCGCCGGATGCGGGAGGCGTCGAGCGCGCGCGCGCTTTCGCCAAGAAACTTCATTCGCCGCTGGCCATTGTGGATAAACGCCGCGTGGATATTGACGTGAGCGAAGTGATGAACCTGATCGGAGATGTGCGCGGGCGCGCCACGCTGATCATCGACGACATTATCGACACCGCGGGCACGCTCGTGAAAACCGCCGAAGCGTTGCTGAAAGAAGGCGCGACGAAAGTGTACGCGGGCTGCACGCACGCCGTGCTTTCCGGGCCGGCCGTCGATCGCATTTGCGCGTCGCAAATCGAGGAAGTCATTGTCACGGATTCCGTGCCGCTGACCGAGAACGCTAAAAAAGTTTCCAGGATCAAAGTGCTTAGCGTCGCGGAGCTGCTCGCGCGCGGCATTCATTCGATTCACGAGGAAACCTCGATCAGCGAATTGTTTTATTGACGGCCTGCGCCACGTGCGCAAGGTTGCTGTAGCCCGCCTCTTCAGAGGCGGGGATTTTCGGCCACGCAGCGAGAAACCCTCGCCTCTGAAGAGGCGAGCTACAACAAAAGAGGCGCTACAACAGAAGTTAGCAACACTCAGGATTAGAGTTTTCAACACCGCCAGACGATTTCCTGATTTCCGAAGGAACGTTGGCCATGAAATGGGGATAGATTTATGGATCAGATTATTGTGGAAGCAGCGCCCCGGGAATCCCGGGGCAAAAACGCGGCCCGGCGCCTTCGCGTCGCCGGCACGGTTCCCGCCGTCCTCTATGGCGGCAAAGGCGGACCGCAGGCGCTTCAGGTAAACACCAAGCATGTCTCCGCGATCCTGCGCTCGGCCACGGGACACAACACTATTCTCACGGTGAAGACCCAGGACGGCGAGCATTCCGCCATCGTGAAGGAATATCAAGTGGACCCGGTGAAGGGCACACTGCTTCACGTGGACCTGTTGCGCGTGGCCATGGATGTGCGCATGCGCGTCAAGGTTCCCGTGCACGTGTTTGGCGAGCCGCAGGGCGTCAAGCTTCAGGGCGGCGTTTTTGAAATGGTGATCCGCGAAGTCGAAATCGAATGCTTGCCGGTGGACATTCCGACCGAATTCAAGATGGACATCTCGGGCTTGATGATGGGCATGCAGCTTCGCGCCTCGGACATTCCGCTCGATCCGAACAAAATGAAACTCCTGACGGATCCGGTGCGCGTGCTCGCGCACGTTGTCGCTTTGCGCGTCGAGGAAGAGAAGCCCGCCGAAGCCGTTGCCGCGGATGCCGCAGCAGCGCCGGCCGAGCCCGAAGTCATCAAGAAGGGCAAGAAGGAAACCGAAGAGGGCGAGGAAGGCGAAGCGGCCGCGCCTGCCGAGAAAGAAAAGAAGAAATAACTTGGCATCGTGGAACAGGGCTTTTTCAGAGCCCGTGCGGCGACGCAAGATTCTTTGTGGGGCACGGTTTCAAGCGTGCCGATGCGCGCGTGAAATGAGAACGGCTTTAGCCACTGGCGGTTCGGAGCTAACGTTGCGGCGGTCCGGATGCGCCTGATCGTGGGCTTGGGCAATCCCGGCATTGAATACGCCTGGACGCCGCACAACCTGGGCTTTTTGGTCGTGGACGCGCTGGCGGAAGACGCCGGCATTCGCGTGACGCGGCCCGAAGCGAAATCTTTCGTGGGCCTGGGCCAGATCGCGGGACGCGAAGTCGTGCTGGCCAAGCCGCAGACGATGATGAATCTGAGCGGCCTGGCGGTGCGGGAACTTTTGAGCCGCGCCGAGTGCGAGCCGTCCGACGTGATCGTCATTTGCGACGACATCGCGCTTCCCTGGGGGATGTTGCGCGTCCGGGAACGCGGCACGGCCGGCGGCCATAACGGACTGAAATCTGTGATTGGCGCGATCGGCACGATGGAGTTTGTCCGCGTGCGCCTCGGCGTGAAGCCCGAGGAGATGCGCGGTGATCTGAAGGAGTACGTGCTTCGCCAGTTTCGGCGCGACGAAGAAGATGTGGTCGCCGAGGAAATCGAGCAGGGCGCCGAAGCCGTGAAAGCGATTTTGGCGGAAGGAACGCAAAGCGCGATGAATCGTTTCAATCGCCGCGTTTCTCCGCAGGACGAAGAAGAGACGGAAGATTAGAACGAATTTGAAATTTTCATAAAGCTTGAGAAACGGAGTTACAAAAACTATGGACGAACGCGTATACGACCTGATCTTCATCTGCCGGCCAGCCACGCCGGAGGACGAGGTCAACAAGATTGTGGCCACACTCGAACATTCCACCGGAGAACTCGGCGGCAAGATCGAGAAAACGGAAAAATGGGGCACGCGGCGCCTCGCCTACCGCGTGGCGAAACATCGCGAAGGCTTTTTCGTTTACATGGTGGTGAAGAGCACGCAGGGCGACCTGATCAAGGAACTCGAGCGGCGCTTGAAAGTTTCCGACGCCGTCATCAAGTATCAGACCATCCGCCTCGATGAAGAATTGAAGCGCCAGCAGAAACTCGGGAAGCATCGCGAGCGCCGCGCAAGCCGCCGGCCACGCAAGCAGGCGCCAGGCGCGCCGCCGGCAGCTCCGCAACAGCAGCCGCCGCCGCAAGTTCCCGCAGCCGCCGCCGAATAAATCGCCGGCCAACAAATCGATTTCTATAAGCGAAAGGAAACACGATGTCCGATCAACCGGCACCACCAGCGTCACCAGAAACACCGAGCGCAACTCCTAGCCCCAGCCCCAGTCCCGCGCATCGCTCCGAGGGACACACGGGCGGACCACCGCGCCGCTCCGAAGGCCATTCGGGAGGCGGAGGAGGACAGCGCCGTGAAGGCGGCGGTCCGGGCGGCCCCGGAGGACCCGGGGGCGGTCCCGGCGGTCCTCGCCG
>PMOP01000456.1:6335-7109 GCA_003161495.1 Acidobacteriota bacterium
TTCGCGACGGAACTGTAAAGTGAATTTGTACGATGTATTGTAGCTCGCCTCTTCAGAGGCGAGGATTTCTTCGCGCGACATCAAAACCCCGCCTCTGAAGAGGCGGGCTACAGCAGGGCCTGAAAGGCTCTGTTTTGAGATCTGAAGAAACCTGAAGAAGAGGAACGCCATGCAAATTATTCTGCAGGAAGACGTCGAAAAACTCGGAACGCGCGGTGAAGTCGTGGAAGTTGCCGCGGGCTACGCGCGCAACTATTTGCTGCCGCACAAGCTGGCGCTCGAAGCTTCGCCCGCCAACATCAAGCGGTTGGAAAAAATTCGCATCACGCTATCCAAGCGCACCGCCACGGAAAAGGATGCCGCGCAGCAGCAGGCCGCTCTCCTGAACCAGGTGACCGTAAAGTTCGCGCGCAAGGCCGGCGAGACCGATCAGCTTTTCGGTTCGGTAACGTCCGCCGATCTGGCCGATGCCCTGAAAGCGCAGGGCTTCGAGATCGACAAGCGCCGCATTCAGCTCGACGAGCCGATCAAGATCGTCGGCGAAAGAATGGTCACCGTGAAGCTCGTCCACGGAGTCACCGCCGAATTCAAAGTGGTGGTCGAAAAAGAAGCGTAGGACGGGCTTCAGCCTGTCGCTTTTGTTGTAGGTCTTCAAATACGAATAACCAGAACCAGACAGGCTGAAGCCCGTCCTACTCACACCTTCTGCAAAGTTTCCAGAACTTCTCCGGTGGCTTTCTCGATGTCGGCATGCAGGCTGTTGCCGTGCGCGTC
>PMOP01000267.1 GCA_003161495.1 Acidobacteriota bacterium
CTATTGTTTTGACGCGCCTTGCATACAGGCTTGCCCTACACGGATCGATGTGCCCGGCTTCATCAAGCGGATCATGACGGCGAATGTGCGCGGGGCGGCGCGCGTGATTCTCGATGCGAATATTCTGGGCGCCAGCTGCGGAAGAGTTTGCCCGACGGAAGTGCTATGCGAAGGCGCGTGTGTCATGGTCGAAAAAGGCGAAAAGGCGATTGAGATTGGCAGGCTGCAACGCTTCGCCGTCGACCATGTGCTGGACCGCGGGATTCAGTTATTTCATGCGGGGTCGGCGAATGGGCGGCGCGTGGCCTGCATTGGTTCGGGGCCCGCATCGCTTGCGTGCGCGGCGCAGCTGGCGCGAAAGGGTTACAGCGTAACTGTGTTTGACCGGCGAGAGCTTTCCGGCGGATTGAATACCTACGGCATCGCGGCTTACAAAACGCGCGCCGCCGATTCGTTGCGAGAAGTGGAGATGGTGAAATCGCTGGGCGTTGCATTCCGGCAGAATGTGGAAATCGGGCGGGACATGAGTTTCGCGCAGCTTGAAAAAGAGTACGACGCGATTTTTATTGGAGTGGGCCTCGGCGAAACGTGGGCCATGAACATTCCCGGCGAGGAACTGGACGGCGTGTGCGGCGCGCTGGAATTTATCGAGCCCACAAAGTCGCTGCCGTTTTCGCGCGTCGCGATTGGGAGGCGAGTGGCTTGCATTGGCGCGGGGAACACCGCGATCGACGTGGTCACCGCGGCGCGCCGCCTTGGCGCGGAGGCTGTGTATCTCATTTACCGGCGGAGCGAACAGGAAATGCCGGCGTTCCGCTATGAATTCGATCTGGCCAAGAAGGATGGCGTGATTTTTCTGTGGCAGACGCAACTAGTGCGCATTCTCGGGACGGGCGGCTTCGTGACCGGACTCGAATGCGTGCGCACGCGCCTTGGCGAGCCCGATGAGCGAGGAAAACGTTTTCCGGAGACAATTCCCAACAGCACATTTACGATCGATGTGGACATGGTCGTCCGCGCCGTGGGGCAAAAGCACGCGACGGATTTTTTGCGCGCTGTGAAAGGAATTGAAATTCGCAAGAATGGCACGGTCGTGACGGACCCGCAGCAAAGGACTGGCAACGCGAAATATTTTGCGGGCGGAGATTGCGTGAACGGCGGCCGGGAAGTTGTGGACGCCGTGGCGGAAGGCATGGCCGCGGGACGGGGAATTGACGCGTGGCTTGGCGCGGCCGCCGGCAAGGTGTTGTAGCGCCGGCGTCTCGCCGGCGGTTTTGCGACACTTAGAAATCACGGCAAATTGCCGGCGGGACGCCGGCGCTACAAAAAACTTGCGCTGTTTTCTAAATTACCGGTTTGTAGACTTGTGATGAGCAAAAAGGCGAACCTCTGATGGAAATTCCCGGATCGCTCAGCAAACGGTTTCCGTTTCTCGACGCGATCGAGGAAGATTGGGAACCTGTATCACGCGGCGCATTTTTTGGCTGGCTGAGCTTCTACGGCGTGCTGATCGGAAACGCACTCTTCGGCGGGCATTTGTTTCAATGGTTCGATCTCGTGTTCATTCCGATTCACGAGGGCGGCCATCTGCTCTTCCGATTTTTTGGAAATGAATGGCTCATGGTGGCGGGAGGAACTTTTCTGCAGTTGTTTGTTCCATTCGCGCTGGCGGTTTATTTTGCGTTCCGTCGGCAACCGCTCGGCACGGCCTTTTGCGCTTTCTTTTTCTTTGAACAATTTCTTCCGATCTCAATCTATATGGCCGACGCGCGAGCCCAGGATCTGCCGCTTCTCACGGTCGGTGATTCAGAGGACGTCATCCACGATTGGTTTTATCTGTTCTCGCACGCAGGTTCGCTGGAGCATGACGTGCAAATCGCAGGCTATTTTCATTTCGCCGGATGGGTCGGAATGCTGGCAACAGTTGCATGGTTTTCCTATCGTTCGTGGCACAAAGAATTGAATCCACAGATGAACACAGATAAACACTGATGAAGACAGAAATACAAAATGCGGGTCAAAAAAGAATTAGTGAATGAGGATTGAATGGAAATTGTTCCTAACCCGGGAATTTACCCTGAGCAGGAATTGACTCATAAAATTCTTGAAGGGGCGTTCGCGGTTCACAATACACTGGGTTGTGGTTTTCTGGAGAAAGTGTATTCCAATGCCCTCTTTTTCGAGCTTGGAAAGGCGGGCGTACACTGTGAGCAGGAAGTGCCGTTCAGGGTGAAATACAAGGATGTTGTGGTTGGAGACTACTGTGCGGATTTGATTGTAGAAAGGCGTGTGCTGGTCGAGTTGAAGGCTTGTACTGGTCTGGATACGGTGCATGAGGCGCAAATTCTAAATTATCTGAAGGCGAGTGGTATTCAGGTCGGCCTATTGATGAATTTCGGCAAAGCTAAATTACAGTACAGAAGATTTGTCCGTTAAATGATTTATGGTTTTTATCAGTGTTGATCTGTGTTCATCTGTGGTTCCAACCGTTTTTCGAGGGGTGAAACATGTCTGACCTGCGCGTAAAATTCTGCGGGATCGAATCGCCTAATCCGTTCTGGCTTGCATCGGGGCCGCCCACGAATACGGCGGGGCAGGTGATGCGGGCGTTTGACGCGGGATGGGGCGGCGCGGTGTGGAAAACGATTGGCGAGCCGATCGTCAACACATCGTCACGATACGGCGCGATCGATTACAACGGCGCGAAGGTGATGGGCTTTACCAATATCGAGCTCATCAGCGACCGGCCCACCGAAGTGAACATCCGGGAAATCGCGGAGGTGAAGAAGCGCTATCCGAGAAATCTGGTAATCGCTTCGCTGATGGTGGAATCCAAGCGCGAGAGCTGGCACGAAATGGTGCGCCGCGTCGAAGGCGCGGGCGCGGACGCGCTGGAGCTGAATTTCGGATGCCCGCATGGGATGAGCGAGCGCGGAATGGGTTCGTCCGTGGGGCAGGTGCCGGAATACACGGAAATGATTACGTCGTGGGTGAAGGAAGCCGCGAAAACGCCGGTGATTGTGAAGCTCACTCCGAATGTAAC
>PMOP01000091.1:0-1520 GCA_003161495.1 Acidobacteriota bacterium
CGCCACGCGGGGCAAAAACCACAAGCGGCTGCTCTTTAACCTTTAGCGGACTCCCAACTGCGTTCAACGCAATACGAGAGCCCAGACCTGCCACGTTTCCGGACGCGGCCATTCGAGAGTATCGGCATTTTGGATGTGAGGAGGAAAGTTGAGTTCCAGCGCGCAACCTTTGGAAGGTGCAAAACAAAGATTTTACGGAACGGGCCGGCGCAAGGAATCCGTTGCCCGCGTCTTTCTGACGTTCGGGTCGGGCCAAATCACCATCAACGGCCGCACGCCGGATGAATATTTTCGCAACGTGACCTGGCGCAATCGCGCGGTCGAACCAATGAAGTTTACCGAGACGGCGGGCTCCGTGGACATCGTCGCCACCGTAAAGGGCGGCGGCGTTGGCGGGCAGTCCGGAGCGGTGCGCATGGGTCTTTCCCGCGCGCTGTCGCTCTTCAATCCGGAATTGCGCGCGGGATTGCGCAAGAACGGCTTTCTGACGCGCGATTCGCGCATGAAGGAACGCAAGAAGTACGGGCAGAAGGGCGCCCGCAAGCGCTTCCAGTTCAGCAAGCGCTAGGTTTTCCGGGGCGGGCTCTACCTGCTTTAGAAGGGGAGCCCGCACCCACACTGGTCCGACTTGGTCTGAAATCTGGTTGGGCCAAATTCACGGCCGGCAAGGAGCCGGCAACAGGATGTTCGGTTTCGGCCTTTCGGTTTTTTCCACGGAACGACCGGGACGCGCAAACATCTATCTCCTGAGGAGGAACATTGGCAGTTGAAATAACGATGAAAGAATTACTGGAGGCTGGAGTTCATTTCGGCCACCAGACCCGCCGTTGGAACCCGAAGATGAAGGAATATATCTTCGGCGAACGCAATGGAATCCACATCATTGATCTGCAGAAAACATTGAAGCTGTTTCGCGAGGCCGCGCGTTTTGTGAGCGAGCAGAGCGGCAACGGCAAGACCATTCTTTTCCTGGGCACCAAGCGCCAGGCGCAGGAAGCGGTGGCCGAAGAAGCTAACCGATGCGGTATGTTCTATGTGAATCACCGCTGGCTGGGCGGCACGCTGACGAATTGGTCCACGCTGCAAAAGTCCATCAAGCGCCTGAAAACATTGAAGGCCATGACCGAAGACGGCCGCATGGCGCAGCTCTCCAAGAAAGAAGCTGCCCGCCTCGACCGCGAAATGAAACACCTGAAGCAGAATTTGTCGGGCGTCGAAAACATGTCGGCTCTGCCGGACTCCATGTTCGTCATCGACTCCAATGCGGAAGCGATTGCGGTACGCGAGGCGCGCCGCATGGGCGTTCCCGTGGTCTCCATCGTGGACACCAATTGCGATCCCGACCAGGTTGACTGGGTGATTCCCGGCAACGACGACGCGCTGCGCGCGATTAAACTGTTCACCTCCAAGATTTCCGATGCCGTGATCGAAGGCCGCCAGGCGTATGAGCGGTCGCAAATCGCCCAGGAAAAGGCTGCGACCGACGCCGCCGCGGGCGCGGAAAACGTGGAGTACGTGGA
>PMOP01000091.1:1541-2785 GCA_003161495.1 Acidobacteriota bacterium
GTTCCATTCACGGAACCGCGCGGACGGCTGTGTTCTCAAATCATAAAGTGTGCAGATAAAGGAATGCCATAGAGCCATGACAAATCCAACCGAACCGGTAAATATTGCCGCGCAACTGGTGAAGGAACTTCGCGAACGAACCGGCGCGGGATTTTCCGATTGCCGCTCGGCGCTCGTCGAAGCCAAGGGCAACCTCGAAGGCGCCATCGACGTGCTGCGAAAAAAGGGGCAGGCAGCCGCGCAGAAAAAAGCGGCGCGCCAGGCGAGCGAAGGCCTCGTGGGGCACTACATTCATGCCGGCGGAAAAATCGGCGTGCTCGTCGAGATCAACTGCGAGTCCGATTTCGTCGCGCGCACGGAGGATTTCCAGCGCCTGTGCCACGACGTGGCCATGCACATTGCCGCGCTCGATACGCGCTTCGTGCGCCGCGAGGATGTCACGCAGGAAATTCTCGATCGCGAGCGCGAGATTTACAAAGCGCAGGCACGCGCGACGGGCAAGCCCGATGCAGTGGTGGAAAAAATCGTCAACGGCAAGATGGAAAAGTTCTATGAGGAAAACTGCCTCTACGAACAGCATTTCATCAAGGATGAATCGATGACGGTGGGCGAGATGGTCAGCCAGATGATCCACAAGCTGGGCGAAAACATTTCCATTCGCCGCTATGTGCGCTTCAAAGTGGGCGAAAGCGCCGCCGCGACCGCCGATGAGTCGCCCGCCGCGGTAGCCGCCAACTAGCCGGTTCCCATGCGAGTAGAGGGCTTAGAGGCAACACTAGCCATTCTCTGAGCCCTCGCTTTTCTCTGTGTCCTCTGTGTTAAGTTTTTAGTCATGGGCCTAAAGTGCTGGACGCAGTGAAGATTGAGAAATTCTTGAGAATGCTGAGGTGAATCTTTGTTAGAATTCTCACCGAGAGCATGAGCAACGACGACCGAACGCCCAACTCGAAAAGTACATCCGCTGCGCCCATTTACCGACGCATTGTCCTGAAACTTTCCGGAGAATCCTTTCAGGGTTCACAAGGCTTTGGCATTGACGCCGAAACCGTTCACAGCATTGCCCGCGAAGTGAAGGAAGTCAGCGACCTCGGCATTCAAATAGCGATTATCGTGGGCGGAGGAAACATTTTCCGCGGCACGCGCCAAAAATCCCTTTCAATCGATCGTGCCACCGGCGACTACATGGGCATGCTGGCGACGGTGATCAACGGCCTCGCCCTGCAGGACGCTCTCGAAAAGCAGGG
>PMOP01000121.1 GCA_003161495.1 Acidobacteriota bacterium
CGGATCGTATTTTCGCCGGCGCCGAGCAAAAGCAAACCTTTCTCGAAAGCCAGGTCCACAATTGCGTCGCGAAGATTTCCCGCGCGCTCCTTGGTTTTCTGGTCGCGCACAATCTCCACGCCGATCATCAATCCTTTGCCGCGCACATCGCCGACGATGCGATGCCGCGCCGGCCAGCCGGCCATGCGGCCTTGCAGAAATTCGCCGACGCGCCGCGCATTTTCGATGTATTGCGTCTCCAGCAAATCCATCGTGGCGAGAGCCGCGGCGATGCACACGGGGTTACCGCCGAAAGTTGAGGCGTGCGCGCCAGGCTTCCAGTCCATCACACTCGCACTCGCGATTACGGCGGAAAGCGGCATGCCCGAGGCGATGCCCTTCGCGACGCACAAAATATCCGGCACGATCCCGGCGTGGTCGCTGGCCCACCATTTTCCNNCCGCCTTCGCCTTGAATCGGCTCGATGAAAATCGCCGCTACTTCTTCGGGATCGACGAGGCGCTTGAACATTTCTTGCTCGAGGTACGTCGCCGATTCGACGCACGTGCAGGGCGATGGATTGCCGTGCGGGCAGCGATAAGAATTCGGATACGGAATGTGAAACACGCCGGCCAGCAGCGCGCCAAATCCCTTGCGCTGCACGGCCTTGGACGCGGTGAGCGAAAGCGCGCCGAGCGTGCGTCCGTGAAAGCAGCCGTGAAACGCGATGATTTTGTCGCGCCGAGTGTGGTATCGCGCGAGCTTAATGGCCGCTTCGAGGGCTTCCGTGCCGGAATTGCCGAAATAAACTTTCTTCGGCTCTTTGCCGGGAGCCACCGCGGCAAGCCGCTCCGCGAGATTCACGAGTCCCTGATAATAAAAATCCGTGCAGGAAATGTGGATCAGTTCGGCGGCCTGCTTCTGAATCGCTTCCACAACGCGCGGATGGCAATGCCCGGTTGAAACGACCGCGATGCCTGCGGCAAAATCCAGAAACATGTTGCCGTCGACATCCTCGACCAATGCGCCGCGCCCCTTCTTTGCCACGAGCGGATAGCCGCGCGTATAGGAGGGCGATACGTATTGCGCGTCTCGCGCGATCACTTCCTTTGCTTTGGGACCAGGAAGCGGACCCAAAAGGCGGGGCAACCTGGATTCGCTGGCGATCGTGCCGGCTGATTTTTCCACGAAGGTCCTCCATCGGGTGAGATATCGGTTCCATAACCCGGACGGCTTAGAACGCGTGCATCTCTCTCAAAGAGTGCGGATGCGACGATCGAACGAGAGCGACCACACCCTAATCTACGCCGAAGTGCCCAGCCCGTCGAGAAAAGGAATTGGCGAATTGTTGGCGTTTCAGAATCGTGCGGGCTTACTTGCGTTTCCAGCGAACTCCGCCGTCGCGGGAGTCTTCGAGAATGACTCCGCGCTCGGCAAGTTTGTCGCGCAGGCGGTCCGACTCCGCGAAATCACGGCGCTTGCGCGCGGCTTGGCGGTCGGCTACGAGGGTTTCGACTTCCGCATCGGAAAGCGAGGCGGAAGCCGGTTCGATGCCGAGTGAGCGGAGTTTTTCCGCATCGTCATCGCGCAGCACGGCAAAAATCGCGTCGAAAGTTTCCAATGCTTCGAGCACGGCCGCTGCGTCGCCCTGGCGGAACTCGCCGCGGTCCATTGCCGTGTTGGCTTCACGCACCAGATCGAAGATCGCCGCGAGCGCCTGCGCGGTGTTGAGGTCGTCCGCAAGGCCGCGATCGAATTCATCCTTCGCCGTGGCGGCGCGCTCCGCCATCGTTGGAGAAATTCCTTCCGGGAATTTTTCCGTGCGAAGTCGCAGAACAAAATTCCTCAGTCGCTCGACCGAACTCGCCGCTCCCTGCAAGCCCTCCGGCGAGAAATTCAATTGTCGGCGGTACGGCACGGAAGCCAGCAAAAATCGAATCGAGGACGGCTTGTGCCCGTGGGAAAACAGCTCGCGCAGAGTCGCGAAGTTCCCCATGGACTTCGACATTTTTTCGTGATCAACGAGCAAGTGCTCCGCATGAAGCCAGTAGCGCACGAACTGCTTGCCGGTGGCCGCTTCGGATTCGGCAATTTCGTTTTCGTGATGTGGAAAGGTCAAATCCACGCCGCCGCTGTGAATATCCAGCGTGTCGCCCAAGTACATCAGCGCCATTGCCGCGCACTCGATGTGCCAGCCGGGGCGGCCCGGGCCGATCGGCGTCTCCCAGAAATGCTCGCCGGGCTTCGGCGCTTTCCACAACGCGAAGTCGCGCGCGTTGTCCTTGTCATAGCGATCCATGTCCACGCGCGCGCCGGTCTGCATCCCCGCCACGTCTATTTTTGAAAGTTTGCCGTAGGCCGGAAATTTCGCGATGCGGTAATACGTCGAGCCTTCGCTGGTGTAAGTAAAACCCTTTGCGGTGAGGCGTTGAATCAGCTTCACCATGTCGTCAATATGCTCGGTGGCGCGTGCAATATATTCGGGCGGTTCGAGGTTCAAGGCGCGCCGGTCATCGAGAAACGCCTGGATGTATTTGTCCGTATATTCGCGAATGCTGACGCCCGCCGCGGCCGATTTCTGAATGATGCGATCGTCCACGTCGGTGAGGTTCATCACCTGAATGACGCGGAACCCTTTCGACTTCAAGTACCGCCGCATGACATCCTGAAAAACAAACGTGCGGAAATTTCCGATGTGCGCGAAATCGTAGACCGTAGGCCCGCAGGTGTACGAGCGGACCTCGCCGGGCGTCAGCGGAACAAACGCTTCCGTTTCGCCCGACATAGTGTTGTGGAACCGAATCTCGGTCTTCGTGGTTCGGTCCCCGCTGCTCACTGTAGTCTGTGCGCTCATGGCAAACGCGTTATTTTAACCGACGCGCGCGCATGTGGCAAAAGGTCTGTTGGGGCGAAGACGGACGCTTATCGCAAAAGCCCCGTTACTTAGGCAGTATGGATTGGTTTCAGATAAATCCGCTAATTGAGGTCTATGACTAAAAGGTATGGATTTGGCCCAATCAAACGAAACCAGGTAACAATAGAGGGAGATTTGTGCAATCTACGGCAATGTAATTTCCAATCCAGCGCCAGGATGTCCCGCATTCAGCCCCAGATTATAGGGGCCCGGAGGATATCGTTCTGAAATTGAGTAACGGCCCGGTGCGAGAGCGTACCAAACCAAAATGTCATCGGAATCGATGAGTTGAGTAGTGTGCGGCAGTATGGAACTCATGCCGCTGCATGTACAAGCCAGTATGAATTCCTTGCCTTGCAATCGGGCTTTCTCCTCATCCTGGTCCACCTTACTCAGTATTCGGTGCCCGTCGGAAGCATATATGTCAATGTGTTCGTAAAGGGTCTGACCACAGCAAGTATGTAAATTGACCGTCTCCTCAGTTTGGTTTTCGACCCAAAGATGCAGCGTGGATGGTTTATCGGGTTCCGAAGAGACTCCAAAGGCAATTCCATCTCTCGCTGGGAACTTGTACGGTTTGCCACGTCTTGCGAATAATTCCTTCTCACATGCAGGGCCAGGTGGAGGCAACTCTTTTGCGTTTGCCAGGTCGCTACAGCTAATCTTAGATGCAGTCGGTTTAAGGCCAAAGTTGGGAGACGGTTGTGGACGAGTACCCACCGGGTCGTTTTGGTTCATAAACGACAGAATACAGACCATGATGGATAGAAGAAATGTTGACATAAACCCTTCCGCGTTCTGGCGCGATCAAGCAGCCAAGTCGAGAACAGTCCACGCAACCTCGATTCGGATCGGAAACGGGCCCATTAGTCTACCGCTTATGGGTTTGGGCGTAATCAATGGCGAATTGCTTGAGGGTCGGGCTGGTCATGCCCAACGCAGTCGCTTCCTTTTCGGCGCGGTCGATGTCCCAATGATCGACCACCATCCGCTTGATAAACCACATCGTGGCCGCGCGGCCGCCCCCGGCACAGTGAATAAACGCCGGGTCGCTGCCCTTCGCGGTGATCGCCTCGAGAAATTTGTCGGCCACCGCAGGATCGGGAGCGGTGCTGCTGAAAGGGAGAGAATAGTAGCGAATATCGGCGGCCTTCGCGGCGGCTTCTTCCGCTTCGAGGTTCGCGCCGTCTTCGCTGGCCTGCCGCAAATTGATGATCGACGCAAAACCGAATTTCTTGATTTCGGGGACGGCGGTGGCCTTGATTGCCCCGGAGCAGGCGACAGTTGTCTCGATACGATGGAAATTCGTTATGCCATCGACCGTTTCTTTGGTCACCTCTTGCGCCCGGACCGGCGTCGCTCCCAGCCACACGCTCGAAATCAATGCGGCAATAATCAAGAATCGTGATTTCATGGAAAAACCTCCTCTTGCGAAAAATTACCTTTTCCGATGATTCCAAGTTTCTCATAAAAAAGCTTCGAAGCGCACGTTTTGGTAGTGGGTCAGTTT
>PMOP01000072.1 GCA_003161495.1 Acidobacteriota bacterium
ACGATATTGCCCGCGAGGTTTACTTCGGTAGACTGCGAAAAGGGGGCTGGATTGCCTTGCAGCCCGTTATCAAAGCTCGCGGTCTGACTGGAGCCGTTGATCAGCAACTGCGAACTGCCTACAGCGAATGAATAGCCGCCAAGATCGGCAAGGGTTTCAATGTAGATCGAACGGCTCGCCTCTCCCATGAACAATACCATTCCCCGGCTGTCTCCTGTGTTCCCGCAACTTTTGTAACGGGTGTTGCCATCATCGAATACCGTCATGATTTTCAAGCCGCCGGTCGTGGCATCGGTTTCAAATTGAGTTGCTGCGTCGTGTTGGTGCGTAAACCAAGGAAAAAGATTGGGGTCGCCGCATGCCGTCGCAGGCGGATTCAATATCGTGAAGTCGCCATAGGGCCCCAACCGCCACAGGACACTGCCATCTCCTTTGCCATTCGAGTAATTAATTTTTATTACCCAATCCTGGCTGCGCTCCGACAGGACGATGTTCCCGTCCGCCGTAACTTGAGCGAAGTTGGTGTGCAGCCAATCGTTGGCCTGCGTAAAACTCGGATTGAACGTGCCGCACCCCCCGGCAGTGATCGTACAGATATCACCGAGCGTAGCGGCACGAGTGATGTCCTGGTGGGCAAACGAATCCCAGGCCCACAGGAGTTGCATGTTGTGATCCAAAACCAAGACCATATCGCCGATAATATCGATGGGGGCGGTGGGAGTCCCTCCCTGTGCGGAAGTTGAGACGACATCGCGCGAGCCGAGGATAACAATTCTGCCGTCGGGTAATCGCCTGGTTTCGTGATTGTTAAACGAGTCCATCGTAGGATAGCCCTGAGCCACCAGTTGTTCATTCAGGATGCCTGTGTTTGTTTCCAGGGTTTGGTTGCCCGCGAGATCGTATTCGGTGAGAGCTGTATTCGTCATGGAAAAGAAATTACCGCCCGGCTCAATGCGGGTGATAAACAACGGTCCAGGGTAAAACCACAAGATATTCCCCGACAGATCCGTCGCCATAGGCCAGGATCCGGATAAAATTTGGAAGAAAACTACCGGGAACGCTGCGTCACTTGCGGTGGCGGGCACATTCACTTTCAGACTGATTGGAGGATACGCCGCGGGAAGGGCTCCCGTCTGAAAGGTCAAGTCAGAACCAACGTTGCCCGCGAAACCTGGGCCGTATTCCTCCCAGTGCATCAAATATTGTGTCGTCGGTAGCATTCCCGCCACATAAAAATTGGCGCTGGAAGTTGAGCAAGGAACAGGATTGGTCGTGCTCGATGCGGTTGCGCCAGACCTGCGGAACCGTACCAGCAGAAAGTGCCCGGCCGTGCAAGGCGGCCCACTGAACAACGCTACCAATGGATGCGACGTCGCATTCACAGCCGATCCACCCGCAGTTGTAACCCAGGGCATCATCTGGTAAAAAGCCCCAACATAAGGATAGTCAATGCGCGTTGGCGAGGTCGTATCGCGTAGCTTAACGGCAATGATATACGCCCCTTCCACCGTGTGCGGCACCCAAGTGAAGGTATTTGTGGGGCTGGAATCCTGGACAATCTGAATGCTCTGTTGGAACGCGACAACGAACTGATAATCGTACGTATGGCCCGCGACAGGGTTCACCACCGCGGCCGTCCAGACGACGCTGGTGCCAAGCATCTGCGGGCTGGGCACACTTGGTGTCAGCGTGACGGAAACCGCCGATTGCGCGGCCCGAGGCGATAGACCCAATATGATCACGGCCGCGACAGCAAGACAAAATGTTTTGAGCATAAGACACCCCTGATAATTGCCTGATTGGCTGATTCAGTTTTTGTACGAACTTCGGGCTTCCTTCCCCACTACGCTTTCGGACTTTTGCTTTTTTCCCCTGAACGATTGCAAAATCTTTTCGCGGAACACCGGGATGCGATCAATGACATGAAACGTTATTTCCCATCCCTCTAGAAACCCTCGCGACTGATTCCGTATTTCTTGATGAGCCGGCCGAAGTCACGGCGATCTTTGCCAGCCTTCTCCGCCGCATGCGTAACGTTGCCTTGATGCTTGCGCAGCATGTCGGTAACAAAGCGTTGCTCGAAATTTTCGATGGTCAGCTGACGGGCCCGCTGGAAATTCAAATCCTGGCCATGAACCGGCTCGCTCAAATCCGGCAGCATGATGTGGGACGGGAGGATTAACGGCGATTCGCCGCAGAGCACCACCGCGCGCCGCATGAGATTGAACAACTCCCGGACATTGCCAGGCCACTCGTGATTCTCCAACTTGCGCACCGCAGCTGGCGAAATCGATTTGGATGGACCCGGAGCCGAGAGCGACTTCAGGAAATGCCGGGCCATTAGCTCAATGTCCCCGCGGCGCTCTCTTAGCGGCGGCAAGTGCAGGCGCAGCACGTTCAGCCGGAAGTACAGGTCTGAACGAAAGCGTTTATCCTGGACAAGGGTTTCCAGATCGCGGTTGGTGGCCGCGATGATGCGCACATCCGCACGCGCGAATCGGTCCGATCCAAGCGGTCTATACGTGGACTCCTGCAGAAAGCGCAGCAGCTTGCCTTGCGTCGCAGGGGACAGCCCGTCGATTTCATCCAGAAGTAATGTTCCTGAATCGGCGAGGGAGACAAGCCCTTTTTGATCCGCGTGCGCATCGGTATACGCTCCGCGCGCGTGACCGAACAACTCGTTTTCCGCTAAGTGATCGGGGACGGCGCCGCAATCCACGGGGATGAAGGGACCGCCGCTGCGCCTGCTTAGAAGATGGATCGCGTGCGCGCACAGCTCTTTCCCGGTTCCAGTTTCCCCTGTGATAAGGATTGGAGCATCGCTCGATGCGATTCTCGGAAGTTGGGCGACGATGCGAACGAATGCATCGTCCCTGCCGATAATCTGCGCCAAAGCCAATTTCTCCCGAATCCCGCGGTGAATCGAATCTATGCTGTCATCCTTGGGGCCGAGCAATCGTGCCAAACGCTCGCGCAATTCAACAGGCGATACTGGCGAGAGAACAAAATCGTCTGTTACCTGGGAAGCGTTGCGGATCAAGTCCTCACCGCAGTCACCCGAAAGCACAGCCAAAGTTGGGACAGCAAGTGGTTTTTTTCGGAGCCAATGGAAAAATGCCGCGCCCGCGCCGGTCGTAGGCGTTGTCACCGGCAGAACTAGCCCGCAGGAAAGGGAGCGGAGATTCTCGAAATCGAGCGTCTCCCACACCTTGCGCTCACACCGAAACTCCCCACCCAGCGCAAGCTGGTGGGTGACGCTGGACGCGTGATGAAGGGCCGCGTCCTCGATGACCAGTAAGCTGGGGATCACTGTGTCACTCTCATGACTCACTTGAATTTCGACTAAATAAATTTCGGCTCTGCCGACTCTCGGGCTAAAGTCTTTCTAGCACTCCACGGGCAAATAATTGTGCGACCCACATCACCAATCTCCGCGCTCTTCGGTTTGACCCCCAAGTAAGGCCCATACAAATAGTCCCACCGACTTGCTGTGTCAACCTGAAACTGCGAGAATTCAGCCATTTATGAGTACCGGTACCTAGATTTATTTTGAACTTCTATTTCCAGCGGACAATTTTAATCCCATTGAGTTTCGCCACCATATGGGTGAGAACATTTTGTTAAGTCATTTGGAATCAATTTTAGCTTTCATGGACATTGCACTGTTTTGCAGCATCGTAGGGGGCACTGACGTAAGGGGAAACCTGTGGGAAATTCATGACTATCTGATGGCTGTAATGCAAAAATACGATGGAAGACGCCCCAGTTTTTCTTATGCGAGAGCGGGCTGAATTCATTTTTCAGCCATCGTAGCCACTCGTGATTTTGTTCTGGTACCGATGACCATCAAGGCACAAGCGTTCGGCTAAATTACCACATACATCAATAC
>PMOP01000140.1:0-13899 GCA_003161495.1 Acidobacteriota bacterium
TTACAGTCGCGCGGCGGCGACGGTTTTACACCGTCTTCCCGGCACGGAGTCTGCGATTGATGTGGCGGAGCGTCGTGATGCTCCGGGTGAACAGTGGCGCATGCTTTAGCTTGCGGGGTTTCTCCAGCCTGGGCAAAAATCAAAACCCGCAAGCTGAAGCATGCGCCACTACGTAATATCCTCGCCGCGACGCGCGCGCAAATTCACGCGCGGCCTTCCCGCTGGTCCGAGTTCCACATCCAGCGGCGCGTCAAACACTTGCTCCAATAATTCCTTTTGATATACGGCGGCGGGCGTGCCGACGCGCAGGCAGCGCCCATGCTGCAAGAGCACCACCTGATCCGCGAATTCCGCGGCAAGCCCGAGCTCGTGTGTCACGACCACGACGGTGTAACGGTTTTCCTGCGCGAGCTGGCGCAAGCGTTCCAGCAATTCCACTTGCGCGCCAATGTCCAGATGCAAAGTGGGCTCGTCCAGCAGAATCAGACGCGGCTG
This sequence comes from Acidobacteriota bacterium, assembly GCA_003161495.1. GTDB lineage: Bacteria > Acidobacteriota > Terriglobia > Acidiferrales > UBA7541 > Palsa-360. The sequence goes on from PMOP01000140.1 coordinate 496, forward strand.
TTGCGCCAGAGCCCGCGCCAAAATCACGCGTTGCTTTTCGCCGCCGGAAAGCTCGCTCATAGTGCGTTTTGACAGGTGTTCCGCGCCTACCTGCGCGAGGGCGTTGCGCGCAATCTCGATGTCCTCGGTGTTCGCAAATCGCAATGCGCGTCCGTACGGATAACGGCCTTGCAGCACAAAATCTCCGGCCAGCGCCGGATAGATGATCGGGCTTTCCTGGTGCACGACGGCGATGCGTTGCGCGCGCGTTCTCACGTCGAGCCTGCTGGTTTCCTCGCCGTCGAGTTCCACGCGGCCCGAGAGTGGCGCAATCGTTCCGGTGATCAGCCGCAGTAGCGTCGATTTGCCGCTGGCGTTGGGGCCGAGAATAGCGACGATTTCGCGCTCGCGCGATTGGAAGCTCGTCGCGCCCAACGTGAATGTCGGAACGGATTGTTCGCTCGCCGAATAGGCATAGCTGGCTTGCTCGACATTGAGCCGCACTGCCTGTTCGCGACCCGGTCGTTCCTCGCGCACGCCCGCCGTTTGCGCAAAAGTATCGGGCGCGCTCATCGCAATCCTCGCCGCAACAAATAAATGAATACGGGAGCTCCGGCCATTGCCGTCATGGCGCCCACCGGCAATTCCGTCGGCGGGACAATTGTGCGGGCGAGCGTGTCGGCCAGAACAATGGCGATCGCGCCGCACAGCGCCGATGCCGGAATCAGCAGCCGGTAATCCGATCCGAAAATCAGGCGCACCGCGTGCGGCACAAGCAAACCGACATAACCGATCGCTCCGCTCGCGGAAACGGCCAGCGCGGTCAACAGCGACGCGGAAACGTATACGACGAGTTTCACGCGCGTCACGTCCACGCCCAGGTGCGTCGCTTCACGCTCGCCCGTGAGCAGTAAATTCAAATCCGCGGACGTGCTGTAAATCGCGCCGATGCCCGCAACGACTCCCACCGTCAAAATCCACTGCATTCCCGCGGAGACGGGCGTCGAAAGATCGCCCATCAGCCAGAAAACCATGCCGCGCAAGTCCCGCCCGGTAAGCGTCGTCATCAGGAACATGATGATCGCGGAAAAAAATGAGGCGGAGATGATGCCGCCGAGCAAGAGAGTCGAGCTGTCCAGCTGGCCTTCGCGACGGCCCAGAAAATAAACTCCCGCAATCGTCGCGATGGCGCCAATAAATGCTCCAAGCGGCGTGATCAGCGCAAATCCCGGCGCGATGATCAGCGCGAGAATCGATCCCAGCGCGGCGCCGCTGGAAACGCCCAGGACATAAGGATCGGCGAGCGGGTTGCGCAGCAAGGCCTGAAAACTCGCGCCCGCAACGGAAAGCGCCGCGCCCACCAAAATGCCCAGCAAAATGCGCGGCAAGCGCAAATCAAAAACAATCAGACGATATTCGGTTGGCAGTTCGTTCGCACGGCCAATCGCAATCCGTCCGAGATCCACGACTAGATCGGTGACGGAGACGGGCACGGCGCCCAGCTTCAGAGCAAGCAACACGCACGCCAGCAGCAACATCGCAAGCCCGCCGCAAGTCCACAGCAATCGCTTGATAGTTAGCGGGCGCATGCGCAGGCCTCTTCAACCGGTGGCGCAGGCTTCAGCCTGTGGGTTTTAGTCCTTGCAAGGACCAACCCCCGCAGGCTGAAGCCCGCGCCACTCGGTGCAACGCGCGAAGCAAATACTTCCGGGTGCAGCGCGCGCGCGAGCCGCTCAATGGCGTCCACCATTCGTGGCGCCGGTCGATTGATAGCATCGCTGATCACAACGACGTTTCCATGTTGCATCGCCGCAAGATTTTCCCAGCCGGGACGCGTTCGCAGCGCGTCGATGTCGCGTTGCGTATCTCCGGCATGCGCGCTGGCGAAAACCAGAACTTGCGGCTGAAGCCGGACAATCTCTTCCAGGCTGACATGCGGCCACTCGGCCTTCGTGTCCACGACCGAGCGCCCTCCCGCTCGGCGCAACGCATCAGCAATGAACGTGTCTCGCCCCACAGAAATCAATGGATCGGTCCACACAACGAAAAGCACGCGCCTCGGCGCGGCGCCGCTGAGCCGGCGGTCGAGATCGGCGAGGCGCGCGCGCAGATCTTCGGCCAGCAGGGCGCCCTCTTTTTCAGCGCCCAGTGCGCTTCCAAGATGTTCCACGGACGCGATCATTTCTTCAACGCTATGAGGGTCGGTAACGTACACGGGCACGCCTATGCGATCCAGCGCGTCCACCGTTTCGCGCCTGTTAATCGACTTCGTGGCCAGCACCAGGTCCGGCTTCAGCGACACGATCTCTTCCAAGTTCGGATTCACCGGCCCGCCCACATGCGGTTTCCGCACAGCCTCCGCCGGGAAATCGCAATAATCTGTGTCACCCGCCAAATGATCTCCATCGCGCAGCGCAAAAACAATTTCCGTAAGATTCGGCGCGAGTGAAACCACGCGATTTACTTCCCGCGGAATTTGCACTTTTCGGCCCACTTCATCCGTGAATGTAGATGTCTGCGCTGCCAGCATGCTGCCGCAGAAAAGCAGGAAAAAGAAACACGTAGCACAGGCACTCTTGCCTGTGCGCTTTTGGAAACTGCGCGTACAACAACCGCCGCCTGAAAATCGCGAAACCCGCACAGGCAAGAGCGCCTGTGCTACCAAAACCGGCCGGCGCGCTAGCCGGCCAATCGCCAATAATCCGCTGAACATACTCGGTCTTGAATTAAATTCCATCAATTCTGTCCGCACAATAAAAAAGCCTCGCGAGAAACACGAGGCGCATAAAGCCTCACTCTTTCTCGCGAAGAGTGCCGGCTGCGGCGGCCCGGGAGGGTGTCCTGACTTTCGGCGTTTCGCCGATCACAGTGGCGGGACCGTGGCCGATTCTCACGGCCTTCCCCGCTTCCCAAACCTGCTAAATGTCGATTGGCAGTCTATGTTGCGCGACCTTCAGTGTCAACCCGCTGTGATGCCGCCTGTGAGGCCGATAAACTTTCCTTGGCGTTTCAAGTGCGGGAAAAATCGTGCTCGTCCGCCTCTTGCGTCCAGTGGACATCGTCGATCCACCAGCGTCCCTCCGTGCGGATCAGCGTGAAGTGCGCGCGGTAATCCTTGTCGTCAGCGCCGTGGAGATAAATTTCCAGCGTGACACCCGGGCCTTCGTACGCCGGCGTTTCCGAGCGCACCACGTCCGCGTGAAACATTCTCCAGTGCGTGACGAACAGCTCGTGCCAGGTGTCAAAGGAAACCTGCCCGCGGTACCGCGGCGAAAACATGTCGTAGGCCGGGCGCAATTCGCCGCGATCGAGTGCGCGAAGCTGCGCGCGAACGATTTCCTGTGGGCCGCTGGAAAAAAAACCGAAGGGCGCGTCGAGGCGAACCAGAATCCAGGAGGTCAAAATAAATGCGGCCAGCGCCAGCGAAAGCAGCAGAAACAAGTTGTGGCGAAAACCCCGCCTGCGCAAAGCCGCATCCTCATAAGCCGCAATTGCTGCTTGCCGATCCTCCGCCGGGCGTTGCTGTGGAACAATCGGCGCGGTTGATTCGCCAGTCAGTTCAACGGGCGGCTCTGCGTGCAGTGCCGGCTCATGATCGCAGCCGGGATCGACGAACTCTTCGGGGACACCTGAACCGGGGATGTTTTGCGGATCGTCCATACAGATCTCCCGCGCAGCAAGGAGACGCGGCGAGCGTACCTAACGATTCTTCCACTCCGGCTTGCGTTTTTCAAGCAGCGCGCGCAATCCTTCCTGGGAATCCTCGAGGCGGTACAGTTCATTCAGGAAAATGTTCATCGAGTTTTTCAATGAGTCGCGCAACGACATTCCCATTCCGGCGACGACTGCTCTCTTGGCCATGCCCAGAACAGCGCCGGATTGCGTCGTGATTTTTCCGATGAGTTCGTTCACCGCGGCTTGCAATTGGGCTTCCGGCACCAGCCGATTCACGAGCCCCAGGTCGCGCGCCCGTTCGGCGGAAATGGCTTCGCCGGTCAGCACGAGTTCCAGCGCTCGCTTCGGTCCGACGATGTGGGGAAACATCGTCGAAGCCAATGGGGGAAACATTCCAATCGTGATTTCAGGCAGCGCGAAACGCGCGCGCGGCGTGGCCACTACCAAATCTCCGTAAGCAACAAGTTCCGCGCCGCCTCCGAGGGCCGCACCGTCCACGATCACCAGCACCGGCTGCGGAGCTTCCACCATGGCGATGCACGCGTCATGGAACGCGGCCAGCATCGAGAATGCGCGCTCGCCGGTGTACTCGCCGACATCCACACCCGCGCTGAAAACTTTTCCGCCGGCGTCCAGAATGATCATCTTCGCCGTGCCGTTTTGGGCAACCATCCCGACGCCGTCCGCGAGTTCGCGCAGCATCTGCTCATTCAATAAGTTGTGTTCGGGACGATGCAATGTAAAGCGCGCAACCGGGCCGTCGGTCTTGAAGCGGATAAATTCAAAATCCGCCGGCGCACGTCGCGCAGGCTTGTCGAATGCTTCTACAGTCTGGATTCGGTCTGCCATGATCAGCTCCGAATTCATGCTAGCACGGCCGGCGCGCGGCAAAAGATAGGGTCTGCGAGACTCGAAGTTAAGAGTTAATAGTCCAGAATTCAGATTTAAGGGTCGACAGTTTTAAATAGAGGGCTTTCGGACAGACCCGCTGCCGCATTCGCATTTCTTTCCTAAACTCCCGGCACATAGCTTTCAGATGTCGACGCTCATCACGAGTTCCGAATCACGATTTACGAATCACGAGTCACGAATCACCCCTCTTCATGTATCCTATCCCGCATGCATGATTTGGGATATTTTCGCGAACACCTCGAAGAATTTGAAAAGATGGCGGCAGACCGCGGCGTCAGCATTGATTTCGCCGCCTTTCGCGCCATCGATCAGGAGCGCCGCGAACGAATTACATTCGCCGAACAGTTGAAAGCGCGGCGCAACAAGGCCAGCGAGGAAATCCCCCGCCGAAAAAAGGCCGGGGAAGACGTCTCCGCTGTGCTGGCAGAGATGAAGCAAGTGTCGGAGGAAATCAAGCTGGCCGACGAGCGAATCGCGGAACTGGACTCGAAGCTCCTGGATTTCATGCTCACCGTGCCGAATCGCCCGCACAGCTCGGTTCCGGTCGGGCACGATGCTTCGGCAAATGTCGAAGCGCGCCGCTGGGGCGCGCCGCCAAAATTCGATTTCAAACCGCTCCCGCATTGGGAAATCGCGGAAAACGCGGGGATCCTCGATTTTCAGCGCGCGGCAAAAATAGCAGGCACGCGTTTTGCGATTTATCGCGGCCTGGGCGCCCGCCTTGAACGCGCCCTGGCGGCGTTCTTTCTCGACACGCATGCCGCAAACGGATACACGGAAATTCTTCCGCCGTTCCTCGTAAACACGGCCGCTCTCACCGGCGTCGGCCAGTTGCCGAAATTCGCTGCCGACATGTTTCATCTCGAAGGCACGGACCTGTGGCTGACGCCAACGGCCGAGGTCGAGCTCACCAGCATCTATCGCGACGAAACACTCGATGCCGATTTGCTCCCCATCAAACTTTGCGCATGGACAGCGTGCTTTCGTTCCGAAGCCGGCGCGGCCGGAAAAGACACGCGTGGCCTGAAGCGCCAGCACCAATTCCAAAAAGTGGAAATGTTCAAGTTCACGCGCCCCGACCAGAGTTACGAAGAACTCGAATCGCTTGTGGCCAACGCCGAGCAGGTTCTTCAGAAACTCGGCTTGCACTATCGCGTCGTGGGTCTCTGCACCGGAGACATGGGTTTCGCTTCTTCAAAAACTTACGACATTGAAGTGTGGCTCCCCTCAGCAAATGAATTCATGGAAATTTCTTCCTGTTCCAACACCGAATCGTTTCAAGCGCGCCGCTCCGGCATCCGTTTCAAGCCCAAGGGCGGAAAAAGCGAATTCGTGCATACTTTGAACGGCTCCGGCCTCGCCGTGGGACGCACCTGGCTTGCGATCATGGAGAATTTTCAGCAAGCGGACGGTTCCGTGTTGATCCCGCAAGCTTTACATTCCTATTTGGGAACGGATCGAATCCCCGCCGTTAAGCCGTGAGTGGGTGCTGAAGCATTGCAAAACTCCAAAGGTGGTCCGAAGCTTCCGGCCCTCACGTAGCACAGCCACTCCTGGCTGTGCTACTCTCGGCAGAGCAAACGTGGGGCAAGCGCAGCCTTACCGCGGTATAGCGTCAATTCACGACTAAGCCACCTATTATTAATATCTTACAGGCAATAAGCGAAAATTCCCCCCTTTTCCCCTGGCAAGTCTCGTGTTTCCAGAGCATCTTTCCTCAAAATATCCCGGTTCTTTGGTTGACACCGCTTTTCCGGGTTGACTACACTCGGGTTACTGCGCGATGAACAACCACGCAGTTTGCACGAGAATTAATCTTTTGAGGGGCTTCGGCCCGCCTGGTTCTTCGGAACGCAGTAGCAGTGGGTGACCGAGAACACGCGCGGCAGGCTGGGCCTCGACGAGCCGCTGGGAAGCGTCGCGCGGGTGAATTTACAAGAGCGAATCGATCGGTGGGTGAGTCAAGGGCTGGCGTGGCTGATGCGTAAGCTGATCGCGCGGGCCTTGGGAAACGCGGGACCGGCAGCATCCGCGCCTCGCCCTAAGGATCCGGATTCCGCGATTCCCTTGCATCGCGATCCATGGTGCGGCACGTACGTCTCACCTGAGATTTCTTTTCCATTGGAGCAAGCGGGCCAGGTGTTGCACTTCTGTTCTGCCGATTGTCGCGCGCGGTATCGAGGTTCTTCCCAGCGCGCGGCAAGTGCGTAGTCGCGATACTCAAGGAGAGAAACGTCCATGGCCACGGTGGTGAAAGCGGTCCCGCAACCGATTCTTCCGCGCATGGCTCCGCGCGAAGACTTGAATCCATTTCGCATCGCGCAAATCCAGTTTGATATGGCGGCGGAATATTTGAAGCTCGATCCGGGCCTGCGCCTGATCCTGCGCACGCCGAAGCGCGTCATGGAAGTTTCCATCCCGGTAAAAATGGATAACGGCCAGACGAAAGTTTTTACTGGATTCCGCGTGCAGCACAATGTGTCCCGGGGCCCGGCCAAGGGCGGACTGCGCTATCACCCGAACGTCACGCTCGACGAAGTGAAGGCGTTGGCCGCGTGGATGACGTGGAAAACCGCGACCGTAAATCTTCCGTATGGCGGCGCAAAGGGCGGCATCGTTTGCGATCCGAAACGCATGTCCAAGGGCGAACTTGAGCGCATGACGCGCCGATACGCCGCGGAAATTCAGCCGATCATCGGACCGGAAGTCGATATCCCCGCGCCCGATGTTTACACCGACGCGCAGACGATGGCGTGGATTATGGACACCTACGCCATGACGGTCGGACACGCGGCTCCCGGCGTCGTGACCGGCAAACCGGTTTCCATTGGCGGGTCCGAAGGACGCACGGACGCAACGGGATGTGGAGTCCTGTATGTTGTCGAGGAAGCCTGCAAAGTGAAAAAGATTAATTTGCGCGGAGCGACGGTGGCCATCCAAGGCTTTGGCAATGTCGGCTCGGCCGTGGCGCGGCTCTTCGCGGAGAAAAAAGCGAAAATTGTGGCCATCAGCGATTCCCGCGGCGGTGTGCACAATCCGCGCGGCATCGATCCGCTGCGCGCCTTGCGCTACAAGGAACGCTCCGGCACGGTTGTCGGCATGCCGGGCGCGTCGCGCATTTCTAACGATGAACTTCTGGCGCTGAAGTGCGACATCCTGATTCCCGCGGCGCTCGAAAACGTTATCACCCTGCACAACGCCGACCAGATCAAAGCAAAAATCGTCGCCGAAGCCGGGAACGGCCCCACCACGCCGCACGCGGATGAAATTCTTTCGCGCAAAGGCATCTTCGTCATCCCGGATATTCTCGCGAATGCCGGGGGCGTCACAGTCAGCTATTTCGAGTGGGCACAGGATTTGCAGGGATTCTTCTGGCAAGTCCAGGAAGTAAATTCCAAGCTGGAATTCGTGATGCGCCGCGCGTTCAACGACGTGCACGAAACCATGCGCAAGTTCCACGTTTACCCGCGCGCGGCCGCGTACATTCTGGCCGTAGGCCGCGTTGCAGATGCGACTTTGGTCCGCGGTTTATTCCCATAAAAACTAGATTGCCTTGCAAAAGGGAGTCAATCTGTCGGCGATTCCCTCACTTCCGTTCAAGAAAATCAGTTAACTCAGCGCGTGAAAATCCCGCTTCGCGCAATCAAAGTTCGTCGTCGGTTGGAATCGGCTCCTTGTGCTTTTTTAGGCTCTCGATGTAGCCCTGAATTGCGTCCTTCGCCATTGTTTTTGCTTCACCCGATGTGCGTCCATATGTGACGCAGCCGGGCAGCGCGGGCACAATCGCCGTGAAGCCGCCCTCGGGTTCGGGACGCAAAAAAATGTTGAAGCGGAAGTGAGTCTTCTTCATGTCACTAGGATGATGCTATAGGAACTGCGGACGAGTCAATCTTAGGCATTGCTGGGTAGTGACTCATTTTGAAAAGTAGGGGACAGCCCCCTAGGAAGCCATCCCCGTTCTCCTGCTACTTCTTACGTTTTATCAGATCGACCACGAACTGCCACAACTGGCAACTATTCACAGCCAACCCAATTACTAAGCAAAGCAGGTTTAAGCCGTTAAGCATGGTTCTGGCTTTCTTCCCTTCGGGGCGACCGAAGGAATTCAGCTATCTTTGGAGATAGTCCTGGGGGCAGCGGGCTACACCACTGGACCCACGGCGACGGTCGGCTTAATTGGCCGGGTATCGCCGCAAGGATTTTACGCTGAATTGAGTCTTGGCGCGGGATTGCCAGTTGTGGCAGTTCGTGGGAAGATGCCGCAATGTTACTGGTATTTGAGGTCGCCGCCGGAGTGCTTCTCGCCCTGAGTATCTGGCGGCTTCCCACGATTTATAGACGAAGGAAAGTGCGGAATTTGTATCTGCGACTTTCGTCTGCTGAGGCGTTGTTTGAGGCGACGAAAGCTGAGATGTACACCAAAGATCAAACCAACTTACTGATTCAACTCGCTCTTGCCCAAAATCAAGCCCAAAAGGAATCTCTAGCTTCTCAATTGGCTGATAGTTTTACACCCTAATTTGAGGACCTGTCCGTTACCACCAATACGCACTATATTCGCCTATCCAGAAAACTATGAAAAGTGCGGCCGCGAATCCGTAAATAATCCACGCTGTTTGACCAGATTGAGTAACCCCGATTGAGAGAATTACCAACCCGACTGCAAAAATTAGCAGTTTCAGAAGATTTTCCACGATTTCTCCCAGTGTTGAAAGGATATTCTATGAAAACTACTTCGAAGCTTTCGTGGGATGAGTATCTGGCTGCGTTTGCTGAAATTTTGAAAACCATGACCGCACCGCTTCCGCCGGACGTGATCCAGAAGATAGCGCGCGAAGTTGAAGCAAGCCTAGTCGATATTTCTCGTTCATCTCCGGTACCAGATTTGGATTTTTCTCCGCCCCAGCAAGAGCATCTTTAAAGTGCGCTCCCGCACCAGGATACTTTGCGTTGTTTTCTAAAGCTGTGACAGCCGAATAGTAGGCATTCAGCTTTGTATCTAGCACTTTCAAAGCATCAGTCCAAGCAACCAGCAAATCGTTAAATTCTGCGGAATTCACGTCCATAGCTGAGTACCTCTAGGCAGCTTTTACCGCAGGCACTTCCAACAAGCCAGCAATTTCTTCGATCTCCCAAACGTGATCTGAAACGCCAGCTTCCATAGCGGGAGTAACGCGCAGTGTCTTGTGAATTCGGCAGAAATTGTAGTGCATATAATACAGTGCGATTGCCCAGAAGTGATTGTCTACCTTTTTGCTGAAAGCATTCGTTAGGCGCGTGAACCGTCGCATCCCCATCCGCATTGAGAGATTCTGGCGTTCAATATAGCTGGTCGAAATGTATTTAGGATTCGGGCGACCAGCGACTTCGATTTCGCGTGTTCCGATGCACTCTGCTGGCGAATACCGTGCTTCTGTCACGCGGTCATTGCCGTAGAGTTTAATCAGCATGGCATAGTCAATACCATTCCCGAATGCACCCTCGACCGCTTCCAAATAGGCTCTGTGGCCATCCGTAGTCAACTGGACGCGATTGGCGAGCCGCGAAGCGAGATCATCCATAAAAGTTTTGGCGGCTTGCGAATTACGACTCCCGACCATGAAGGACGGCACTAGCTTGGTGTCCGCGTCCATCGCTACCCAAGTCCATACATCGCCGTACCCGAAAGTGTTCTTCTTATCTTCAGGCACGTTCTTCTGTTTGGCGTAACAAAAACTCCAGCATTCGTCGCACTGGATGCGCTTGCAGGTCAGATTGCGGAATACCTTATTCTGGTATTCCAGACAGACGCGGCCAATCTCGGGCAGTAGTTTCAGCACGGTGTTGAACGCGACGTTGCACATACGAGCCGTCGCTCGGAGTGAGTTCCCTTCCACGAGGGAAGCAATAATTTGTGTTCGTTGTTGGTTTGATAGGCGATTCATAATGAAGTCATTATGCATGAGCCGCTCAAGCATTGTCAAGAGAAAAGTGAGAAAAAATGATATATTCTGCGATGACCCCTACTGACGAGTTGCCATCCTATCTTCCTGAAATTGGAGGGTATTTCATGAGCAAAGGCGAACAGAACGAAGTGCGCGAGACACTTAAACTTCGGGAAAAAGAGATTCGCAATGAGATTGCGGGTATCGAGGGAAAGATGAAGGCGGCTGCACCGCCTTTCAACTCACTCAGCAGGTCTCTGGCTGATTGCCAAGTCGGGAACTTAGATTGGAGCGTTTATCAAAACCTCGTCTCTGAACTCCCGCTCAAAGCAAAACGCTTTGATGCTTTAAAAATAGAGTTGCAGGACGTTCGGGCACAACTAGCTAAATTCATTGATTAGCCGTATTCCAGCGAGCTTTAGCGGCTTTACTGGCGATTTGAGACCTTTGTTCTCGACTAAGCCGTTTGGCACGCTCCTTACCGCCCTTTAGGCCCCCTTTACGGCCTATTTCAGCCAGATATGCCGATATTGGCGATCTGACTTCGGATACCTGATCGGTACTCTCGGTCAGTAACTTGGCGATTTGGTGAGCACGCTTATTCGTATCTTTGGGCAATCTCTTGCTTGATCGGATCATGCATCTATTATGGCACGTTTTTCTGTACTGTCTATACCTTCAGAATTCAAAATGAGTCACTACCCATTGCTGTTTCAGAACTGAACGCCAGGTAGTTGGGCAGTGGGTCGAGAATTTCTCGAATGCGCTAGGCGTGGCAAAAAAGATGTTGCGCGTGAGCGTTCACACGCGTACATTTCGACTTGCCGGCTCGCGCGTCGGTTTGCGCAGCCGGTCCACTTGTCTGTGGGCGACTTTTGTCGCGGAGGGGCTCGAAGAATTGTCCAATCACGTGAATGCGGCTCCGCCCATCGTGCTGACGATCGCGGGTTTCGATCCATCGGCCGGCGCGGGCGTTGCGGCGGACCTCAAAACCTTCGCGGCGCAAAACTGCTATGGGATCGCGGCCATCACGGCGCTGACCGTGCAATCCACGCGCGGCGTGAAATCCGTGCATGACACTCCCGCCTCGGAATTGCGCGCGCAGTTGGACGCGCTTCTCGAAGACATCAAAATTTCCGCCGTGAAAATCGGAATGCTGGGCCATCGCGGGAACGCTGTCGTCGTTGCCGAATTTTTGGATCGCGCCGCCGTCGCAAACGTCGTTCTGGATCCGGTGATGAAATCCACTTCCGGCGAAGTCGATTTGGTGGATGCGGGCGGAATTAAATATATCGGCGAGGAATTACTAAAGCGTGCGACTGTGGTCACGCCGAATATTGCCGAAGCGGAGATTTTGTCGGGTATTCCCATCAAGGATCAGGCCGCGATGGAAGCCGCGGCGCGCAAGATCGTGGAACGCGGCGCCCGTGCCGTGGTCGTCAAGGGCGGCCACATGGAAAAGGCCATCGACGTTCTCTTTGACGGAACGGAAGTACTGCGTTTCGGCGGCGATCATCTTAAAAGCGAAAACACGCACGGCTCAGGATGTACGTTCGCCTCGGCGATTGCCGCCCAACTTGCCTGCGGACGCCCGCTGCGCGAAGCCGTGCTGCTCGCCAAAGCCTACGTGACGAAAGCAATCGAAAAAGGTTTCTCCATCGGCAAAGGCCCCGGCCCCCTCGATCATTTTTACCGCATCCACCAGGAACCTCCCACACGCGGCGTCCACGAAGTCCCTCAACACGGCATGCACCCCGCCGCCGAACCCGGCGCCCACTAGAAAATCTAAAAGTACGAATCCACAGATAAACACTGATAAACACTGATAAAAAAGAATGACGTGCAATTAGATTGAGACGATTAGATAAGCTGCAAAAGCTAGACCGTTAATTTCATCCTTTTCGCTTTTATCAGTGTTTATCTGTGTTCATCTGTGGATTCACTATCGTTGGTAAGCAATGCGGCCTGCAACAATGGTCGCAATGGGTGCGCCGCGAAATTCGCGGCCGTCGAAGGGCGAATTGTGCGACTTGCTGGCGGATTCTGCGGCGCGAAATGTCCATTTGTGTTCGCTGGAAAAAATCGTCAGGTCGCCCGGCTCATTTTCCGCGATGCGGCGCTGCATTCCGAGAACTCGCGCCGGTCCCGTTGTAAACAATTCCACCATGCGCGTCAGAGAAAGTTTTCCCGCGTGCACGAGCTCTAGACCAAGCCCGATCGCCGTTTCAAAACCGGTCACACCAAACGGTGCGCGGTCAAATTCCACGTCTTTGAGCGCCGCTTCGTGCGGGGCATGATCGGTGGCGATGGCGTCCACAGTGCCGTCCGCGAGGCCGGCGATGAGCGCGTCACGATCTTCGCGTGAAGCGAGCGGTGGATTCATTTTGTAGCGTGTGTCGTACTGGACGTCTTCATCGGTGAGCGTGAAATGATGCGGCGTCACTTCGCAAGTGACGGACAATCCCTTCGCTTTGGCGCCGCGCACGAGTTCCAGCGAGGAGCGCGCCGAAAGATGTGCGATGTGCAGGCGGCAACTGGTCAGCTCACCCACTTGCACGTCCCGCGCGACAGCCAGCGATTCCGTGGCGGCGGGCATTCCGCGCAGGCCCAGCCTGACGGATTGTTTTCCCTCGCGCATCACGGCGCCGGCAAACAGCGAGCTGTCCTCGCAGTGATCGATTACCGGCAAATCGAGCGCGCGGCAATACTCCATCACCTGCCGCAAAAGTTTCGCCGTGGCGATGGGCCGGCCGTCGTCGGAAACAGCGACGATTCCGGCTTGCTTCATGGCGGCGATTTCCGCAAGCGCTTCGCCTTTGCTCCCGATCGACGCCGCGCCAATCGGCCACACGCGCACGCTCGCTACCGCGGCGGCGCGCTCCATAATCGAGCGCGTCAGGGACGCATTGTCGTT
>PMOP01000140.1:13907-19129 GCA_003161495.1 Acidobacteriota bacterium
CCGGTTTCGATGGTCTCCGAGGATTCGCCGCCCGGCTCGCGCAGATGGCAATGCAAGTCGATAAAGCCGGGCGCGACGATCAGATTTTTGGCATCGAAAATTTCCGCATCTTTCGCGCGCGCGGCAAGCTGCCCGTGCGGCGCGACGGCGGCTATGCTGTCTCCATCAAGCAGAATGTCGCGGGGCGCGTCGGTCCCACTGGCAGGATCGAGAACGCGTCCATTGCTAATCAGCAGCATGTGAAGAATCCCTTTCCGAAGATGTTTCCGCGCCGATCATCAGGAACAGCAGCGCCATGCGCACCGCCAGCCCGTTCGTGACTTGCTCGAGCACGCAGGATTGCGGCCCGTCGGCAACGGCGGGCTCGATTTCCAGCCCGCGAACCATCGGCCCGGGATGCATGACCAGCGCATCCGCTTTGGCGATTCGCAATCGCTCCGAAGTGAGCTGGTACTGAAGAATGTATTCATCAATGGCCAGGGCCGGTTCGTGAAGCCGCTCCTGCTGAACGCGTAAAGTAATGATCACGTCCGCGTCCTCAAGGGCTTCTTCGATGCGAGTGACGCGCCGGATCGCGCTGCCCGCGGGAACCAGGCACTCCAGTTCGCGCGGCAGCCACATGGCCGGCCCGCACAGCGTAATGCGGCAGCCGAATTTTGAGAGCAGGTGAATGTTCGAGCGCGCCACGCGGCTGTGCAGGATGTCTCCGAGAATCGTAACGTTCAATCCCTCGAGCGTGCCACGCCGGTCGCGAATCGTCAGCGCATCGAGGAGCGCCTGCGTGGGATGTTCGTGCGTGCCGTCGCCCGCGTTGATCACCGGCAGGGCCAGATTCCGCGCCACAAAATCCGGCGCGCCCGAGGAACTATGTCGCATCACGATACAATCCGGCTTCATTGCGTCCAGCGTGCGCACGGTATCGAGCAGCGACTCCCCTTTTTTCAGGCTGGACGATTCCGCCTGCAAATTCATCTGGTCCGCGCCGAGCCGGGCCGCGGCCGTGGCGAAACTGATGCGCGTGCGCGTCGACGGCTCGAAAAACGCCAGCGCCACCGTTTTTCCGCGCAACGTCGCCAATTTCTTGAGCGGGTGCCGCTGAATTTCCTGGAAGGGTTTGGATTGGTCCAGCAGAAATAAAATTTCTTCGGCGCTGAGCGGTTCAATCCCTAGCATGTGGCCGAAGCGAAATGGCACAACTGTCCTCGAAATCTAGGCCGGGCACGCCTCACGGGCGATCGGCGTCAGGGAACGCGCTCGACAAGCACGACGCGCTCTTCCTTATCAATCTCGTTCAGGCGAACTTCGATGATCTCGGTATCGCTGGTTTGCACGCCGCGCCCTACGAAGGTGGCTTCAATGGGCAATTCGCGATGCCCGCGCTCAATCAATACGCACAAGCGCACGCGCTTCGGACGCCCCAGATCGAAAAGTCCATTCATGGCCGCGCGAATCGTGCGTCCCGTGAACAGCACATCGTCCACGAGGACCAGATCCTTGTCGTCTACCGTGAACGGAATATCGCTCGATTGCAGGACCGGCTGGGCTGCGACCTTGGAAAGATCGTCGCGATAAAGTGAAATGTCCAGAATCCCCACCGGCACATCCACTCCATCGATGCCGCGCATCGCCAGCGCGATCCGCTTGGCCAGGGGAACGCCGCGCCGGCGGATCCCGATCAATGCCAGATTCGCGGTGCCGCCGCTTTTTTCCACGATTTCGTGGGCCAGGCGCTGGACGGTGCGATCGATTTCCGTGGCCGTCATCAACTGCGTTTTTTCAACAATGCGCATGCGGCGAACATCCTAGCATAGAGGCAGCCGGTCTCGAAGGACGCGTTATGAATCCACGCCCGATTTCCGCCGTTTTTCCACAAGCCTTCCACACAGTTCCGCCAGTTCGCATGCTAGAATTACGCGAGTGACATCGCCAGCTTCGGTAGACCTCTCCGTAAACGTCGGCGCACTGCGCCTTTCCAATCCCATTTTGGCCGCCAGCGGCACTTTTGGCTACGGCGTCGAATTTGCCCACCTCCTGGATTTGAACCGCTTGGGCGGATTTGTAGTGAAGGGGCTTTCCCTCGAACCGATGGCCGGCGCCCCGGCTCCACGCCTCTGTGAAACCCCTTCCGGCATGCTCAATGCCGTCGGCCTGCAAAATATCGGGGTACGCGCCTTTGTAGCCGATAAGCTGCCTGCGCTACGCCAGTACCGCACCGCTGTCATTGCCAACGTGTTTGGCTGCACGGTCGAAGAGTACGTTGGCGTAATTCGCATCCTGGAAGAAGCGGAAGGGCTCGCAGCCTACGAGCTCAATATCTCCTGCCCAAATACCGCGCATGGCGGCATTCAGTTTGGCAGCGATCCCCAAATGGTTTCGGAAGTCGTGTCGGCTGCCCGCCAGGCGGCTCGTCGTCCTGTATGGGTAAAGCTTTCGCCAAACGTTACAAATATCGCGGTAATCGCCAGGGCGGCTGAGGAAGCAGGAGCGGATGCTCTTACAGTGGCTAACACTTACCAGGCCATGGCCATAGACGTACAGACCCGAAAGTCTAGATTGGGGCGTGTTACCGGAGGGTTGTCCGGCCCGGCAATCAAGCCCATCACTCTCCGGCTCGTCTATGAAACCGGGCGCGCAGTGAAAATTCCGGTCATCGGCTTGGGGGGTATCGAGAAAGGTGATGACGTGTTGGAATACATCATCGCAGGCGCCTCGGCTGTGCAAGTTGGAACGGCAAATTTTTCTCAGCCGAGGGCCTGTGTAGACATCCTAAATCAGCTAGAATTATCCTGTAGGAGCAATAACATCAGTGTTATCAGTAGTTTAATTGGCTCTTTCCAGGCCGATTAGTCTTGAATGGCCAGGCCCCGCGTGTTAGCATTTCCTCATGCCTATGAATGGAGGGAAATAATGCGTAGGCGACTTTTCATGATTTGGGCCGCCCTCCGATGGTTACCGTTAATGTTCCTGGTAGCCCAGGGTTTGGAAGCTCCCCTCGTGGCCCATGTCAGCCAACCTCTGAAACCCCTTCGAGTTTGGACTGCGAAGGCGAGCTGGTATGGGGGCAAGTTTCAGGGTCGCAAGACCGCCAGTGGCGAAAAATACGACATGTATGCGTCCACTGGTGCCAGTCCAGACCTTCCCTTTGGCGCCTTGGTGCGCGTTTCCAATCCCAAAACCCATGTTTCGCAACTCGTTCGGATTAATGACCGTGGCCCTTTTATCGATGATCGTGACTTGGATGTCTCTTATCTGGTAGCATGCCGATTGGGGCTCTTAGATAAGGGAATTTCGCGAATGCGAGTCGAACTCCTGGAGGTGCCAAAACGCCAGTGAATGAGCGTGCCCGTCAGAAATTGATCCTCGCGCTTGATTTTCCATCCATCGACCCCGCTTTAAAGTTAGCCCAGTGCATTTCATCGACTGTCGGTATATTCAAGATAAACATACATTTATTTACTTCCGCAGGGCCTTCCGCAGTTGAGAAATTGCATCAGCTTGGGCCCGATATCTTCCTGGACTTGAAATTTCATGACATCCCAAACACGGTCAAGGGTGCCGTTTCCAGCGCCATAGCCCTGCCCGGGCTGCGGCTCCTTGATGTCCACGCGCTGGGCGGCTTGGAGATGATGCGCGCGGCCGCAGCGGCCAGGGATGAGGCCAAAAACGCAAACTTGGCCCTGCCTAAACTCCTGGCAATCACAATTCTGACGAGCATGGATACCGCCGCAATGCGGGGCGTGGGTATCGTGGGGCCGGCTTCTAAGCGGGTGGTGCAACTGGCTCGCCTGGCTCAGAAGGCAGGCATGGACGGCGTTGTGGCTTCTCCTCAGGAGGTCCGGGCAATTCGGCGCGCCTGCGGGAAAGACTTCCTGATTGTCGTTCCCGGCATTCGGCCCTCAGTCGGAGGCGGTCCGGCTGGCGGGCGAAAGCGTAAGACGGACGATCAGGCGAGGGTTGCGACACCTGCGGAAGCGATTCGAGCCGGGGCGGATTACCTGGTGATTGGGAGGCCAATCACGGGTGCACCTGACCCGATGGCGGCAGCAGGCGCGATTCTCGAAGAGATCAGTTCCGCGCTCCCCTGACGAAATCGAGTTTCTTGATTCTCGCGGAAAATTCCTGGGAATCTGCCAGGTCCAGGGGATTGAATTCTGACTTGCGGCAACCGGGCTATGATCGTGCTATAATTTCGCCATTGAGTCTTGCGCAGTACCCGTCGTTCCGGCGGAAAGCGACTCAAAAGGCAGGTACATCATGGGAGAGTTCAGCCCATTTCATTGGCTGGTTGTGCTGGCCATCGTGGTGCTTTTGTTTGGCGGCAAGAAAATTCCGGAAGTGATGCGCGGCTTGGGCGAAGGGATCCGGAGTTTTAAGGAAGGCATGCATGGCGCAGGGCAAGGGCCCGCGCAATCAACACAGGTGCCTCCTCCCGCTGCACCGACTTCAACAACGGTAGTTGAGGAAAAGAAGTAGCTCCTCACAGCGTTTGATCGAATCAGGATTCGCTTGAAAGGGTGGTCGACGAGACCGCCCTTTTTGTTTGCCTATTTCTTTTCGCTTTGCCAGCCCAGTTCGACCAGCAGTACATATAGTCTCGCCAGCGGGAGTCCCACAACGTTGAAATAACATCCATCGATTCTTGGAATAAATCGTCCGGCCAATCCTTGAATTGCGTAGGCGCCCGCTTTGCCTAACGGCTCGCCGCTTGCTACGTATGCGTCGATTTCTTTTTCACTGAGCGGAGCAAACGTCACGGCCGAATTATCGACCGCGGCGCGCGTGGCATAGCCGGGCAACCGCAGAAGAAAAATTCCTGTATGGACATGGTGAGTACGCCCGCTGAGTTTGGCGAGCATCCCGCGCGCGTGCGCGGAATCGCGCGGCTTTCCGAAGATTTCGCCTTCCATCTCGACGGTGGTGTCCGCGCCCACGACGATGCAATCGCGCGAACCTTCCGCAATTTGCGCGGCGGCCCCGCGTGCTTTCTCTTCCGCGAGTCTTGCAACCATCGCGTGCGCCGTTTCGCCAGGAAGCTCTATTTCATCAATGTCAGTTATGCGAATTTCAAACGCGATTCCCGCGGCGCGCAGGATTTCCGCGCGGCGCGGCGAAGAGGAGGCAAGGATGATTTTCACGGTGTTGTAGCCCGCGTCTTCAGACGCGGGGATTTTCCTCCATCCCGGCAAAAACCCTCGCCTCTGAAGAGGCGAGCTACAGCATCA
>PMOP01000449.1 GCA_003161495.1 Acidobacteriota bacterium
GCATCCCGCTCGACAGGGTTGTCGGCAATCAGATCCCCCAGTTCTTTCATATCCTGGCGCACCTGATTGACTCCGGCGGCGTACAGTTCCAGGTATCTGCCCTGGCCCGTGAGCATGAAACCTCGCTGACCGGTTTCTGACTGTGTAATGTCAATTCGAACCAGTTGAAGATTCTCAACCACCATGTAGGTATGCCTGACTAACGCTCGATCCTCCTCGTTCCGCACTTCGCTCCAGTAGGAAAGCACGCCAATGCAGGCCACGCTGATCAGGGCACACACGGCAATCAGTTTGCTGGACGTGTTCATCGTNNGCTCAGGGGAAATCCTGTAGCGCCCGCCTTCAGGCGGGCACAGCCCTTTCAACCATGCCGCCCAAAGGCCGCACCCAACAAACACTTTTCAAGGAGCTATTTTTTATAAAATTTTCCACTTCTAACGGTGCTTGAGGGCCTCAAGTTCTTCCAGCGTGCGCGGCCAATCCGATCGCAATAGCCGAGACAAACTGCGATCCGCGAGAACCCTTCCCCCCGTTTGGCATCGAGCGCAATAATTCGTTTCATTGTCTGCGTAGCGAATCCGCTGAATTTTTTCTCCACACCTCGGGCACGGCATTCCATAGCGTCCATGAACCGCCATATCTTTGCGAAACGCAGTCACCTTTTCGGGAAAGCCAGCCTTCGCTTCCACTTGCAGCCGGTCTATCCAGAGCTTCAGGGTGTCGCGCGTCGCCTCGAAAAGCCTTCCCCATTCGTGCGGTTCCAGTTTTTTGGTAAGCGTGATCGGCGAAAGTTGCGCCGCGTGCAGGATCTCGTCCGAATACGCGTTGCCAATGCCGCTTAGTATGCGCGGATCGGTAAGGGCCCTCTTGAGCGTGCGGTTTTCGGCCGTGAGTGCGCCGCGGAATGAGTCGAGATCGCTCGCAAAAATTTCGATTCCTCCCGGATCGACGGAGCGCAAGCCTTCCTCGCCATAGAGGACTTGCAGCGACGCACGCCGCTTCGTGCCGGCTTCCGTAAGCACAAGAGAGGCGTTCGGAAAATCGAAGGCTGCAAGACTCTGACGCCCCGCCAATTTTGCTTCCGGCGGCCGCCAATGCAATCGCCCTGCGATCATGAGGTGCAGCACCAACCAGAGGTCGCCCTCCACGCCGATTGCGATTCGCTTGCCAATTCGCCGCAGTTCGCGAACGATCCGGCCCTCCACATTTGCAATCGGCGGTTGTACAGTTCGCAAGAGAAAAGGGCTCGTCAGTCGCACCCGCACGATCGGCTGGCCCACGATGCGTGGTTCAAGTGCGCTGATGTAGGCGGCGATATCCGGCAGTTCGGGCATGCTTATCAGATTGCACGTCGCGTACCTGTTTTTGCAAACTCGTCTTTTTGCTTGAGAAAAATCGCCTGTGCGCGATTCGGCCGAGTTGAGGCTACTTGGAATGTAATCCAATGACGTCCGTACTGATTCACTTCGAGGTCATTCGATTCAAGCCACAATTCTTCGCGGCTGTTCCGATATTATTCGACGGGGAAGCTAGCGCGCGCGAGCCCGCCACGGCGCCATGCGGCTGAGCATCCCGTCTCGCACAAACAGCGTGTGAAACAGAACGGCTCCAAAATGGGCGACGAATGCGAGGAAAAGGAGATACGCGAGAAACGTGTGCGTCCTCCGCAAGACCGCGTACAGCGTTACGCTGTGCGGAAGAATGGGAAAAAGATGCAGTGACCCGAACAGGACAATCGGATATCGCGCGGCGGACAACATCCCCCAGCCGACGAGCGGCTCCACAAGCAGCAACGTATACAATAGGACTTCTGACGCGTGCGCAGCAAAGCGCTCCTGCGGCGACATCGTGGCAGGAAACGGTGGCAAGCTGCTCAAGCACCGATTCACGAATCGGATCACCACCAGAATTAGGATCAGAATCCCCAACGGGCGATGGATCGATACAAGGCGGTGATAGTCGCCGAGCGATGCGACCATCGCAATGCCGATGCCAAGCATGGCCAATACCAGCGCGGCCATCAGCCAGTGCAGGAGCCGCATGGACCCAGTGAATTGCTGCCTGTTGGTCGTCCTGGCGTTCACTTTCGCACCTCCGAAGGCGTGATTTCGCTCGGCTCTTTCGTTTCGCCTGCGCGCCTTGTAAACGATTGCGAGTAAACCGCAGACCGCGCGCTCAGCAAGGGATCGTTGGACGGCGCCATGCCAGCCGGCAAAACCAGCGGATCGAAATTGATGTCGCGCGCAGGACTGGTTTCCTCGCTTTCCACAGAATCAAGCGTCAGCGTTCCCACGTCCACCTGCTCCCGCCCTTCCGGCCATGGGATAGTAGCGTTGTCGGTCGGATCACCGGGCTGTGCGACTGTCATGACCAGGTGCCATTGCAACGGGTGTTGCTGAATGCTCGCGATCAGTCCATCGAAGAGGAAATCCTTGTTCTGGCTTGCCCCCGTCCCGGTCTCGTACGGCTGCACGGGCGTGAGCGTCCAGCGCACGTAGGTGGACGCGCCGTCCGCGTTGACGAATCGGAACGCATTGAGACTGTAGTAGGCAGTGTTGTCGAAACCGGACGACGGCGCATGGCTCTTGATGATTGTGAGCGCCCGAGCGGTTTCCGGGTGGCTCGCGAGGAACGCCGTCCCTTTTGCCGGATCAGGTTGATGCGTGTTGGGGTCGAGTTGCGATGCTACCAGGTTGTCGTAAAAAGCCTGCGGATCCTTGAACGGGAACACGGGCAGATTGATCATTGCGGTCCGCCACTGTTCGCCGTCGGGCAGAGAAAACTGAAGTCCCAAGCCGCGGACGGTGCTCAGAGCGTCGGGGACGTGGGGATCGCCGCCGCCCAGGGAAAAGCGGCCGATCACAGGCACGCGGCCGTTCTGGAAGACGACAGCCTTCGAGAGGCGCGTCCCCTGCCCGTTGCTATCGAAAAATCCTCGAACGCTTACGCCTTTCGCGTGATTGTGACGGAAACCCGAGTGGATGCCGCTCACCCGCTCAAACTCATCGACGAACCGCGCAGGCGTCAATTTCTGGGGGCTGAACCACCCGCCTAGATAGAGAAACGCTCCCACAACACCTAGAAGCAGACATCCAATACCCGCCAATCGGGCGAACATGTTACCTGCGGTCAGGGGCGCTGAATGCTTTTCCATCGGTGCGGTTTCATTCAGCAACTCTCCGTTTTCGTTTGTGGTTTTTGCGTTCTGGTTGGCCAATGTGCCCTCCCTTCCGTTTGGTCCGGAGATAGCACTTTGATGCAAAAGGAAGCAAAGAGGGGGCGTTTTTTTTGGTGTACCGCTGCGTTATTTCGCGTTGGATCCGTTTGAGCCAAACTTCATAGCAAGGTCAACCAGCGTGCGCACGCCCACGCCAGTCGCGCCTTTGGCGTTCCACGGCTTCACGTCGTCCTGCCAGGCGGTTCCCGCGATATCGAGGTGAATCCACGGCGTGTCGCCGGTAAATTCCTTGATGAACATGGCCGCAGTGATTGCGCCGCCGCCTTTGCCGCTGCCTACGTTTTGGATGTCGGCGATGCCGCTCTTGATCATTTCGCGGTATTCGTCGTCGATGGGGAGCGGCCACATTTTTTCGCCGGCCACCTTTGCGCTGGCTAAGAGCTGGTCGGTGAAGGCCTGGTCGGAGCCGAAGACGCCCACATTCACGTTGGCGAGCGCGACAACTACCGCGCCTGTCAGCGTTGCGGCGTCGACCAGGTGCGTGCAGCCAAGCTGTTTGGCGTAGGCGATGCCGTCGGCCAAAACCAGGCGGCCCTCGGCGTCCGTATTAATCACTTCGATGGATTTTCCGGCCATGGAGATTTGCACGTCGCCGGGCTTTTGCGCGCGGCCGCCGGGCATATTCTCGCTCGAAGGGATTACGGCGATCACTTTGCACGAAGGCTTCAGCGCGGCGATCGCGCGCATCGCGCCGATCATGGCGGCGCCGCCGCACATGTCGTATTTCATCTTCTCCATGTCATTCGCGGGCTTGATGGAAATTCCGCCGGTGTCAAAGGTAATGGCTTTTCCCACGAGGCCCAGAACCGGCGCGCCTGTATTTACCTTTTCGGGAGTGTACGTAATAATTATCATGCGCGGAGGCTCGACGCTTCCCTGCGCGACTGACAGCAGCGCGCCCATTTTCAAATCCGCGATTTTTTTCTCGTCCAGAACCTCGACGGCGAGGCCCGCTTCGCGAGCCATGGCCGCGGCGCGGTCGGCCAGCATGCGCGGAGTCAAGCGGTTGGACGGTTCGTTGCCCAGTTCGCGCGCGAAATTCTGCGATTCCGCGATGACACGCCCGCGCGCAAGGCCCTGATCCGCATCGGCGCGCGAGGATTCCTCCCAACCAGCCAGCGCGGCAGTTTTGATTTCGTTTCCCGGCTTTTTGTCGGTCTTGTATTTGTCGGAATCGAAATTCGCCAGGATCATTCCTTCCACGATGGCCTGCGCCGACGCGGCCGTTCGATCGCTCTCGCGAGCCAGAAAGGCGACGCTCTTCACCTGGCGAGTCTTAAGAGCGCGCACCGCCGTGGCGGCAAGCCGTCGAAGCTCCGCCGTCCCGAACTTGTCTTTCTTCCCTGCACCCACGATCAGCAGACGCTGAGCAGCAAGCCCTTGCGGGTAATACATCAAGGTGGTGTCCAGCATTTTTCCGGTCAGCTCGCCGGAAGCGGCCAGCTTCGTGAGCGCGCCGCCCACAGCCTCATCGAGGCGGGCCAGAATGCCCTCGACAGGCTTTTCCTGCTCGAATGCGTAGGTGACGAGCGCCTCAGCCTCGACCTTTGGAAGCGCGCGAGTATCCACCGTAAATTCCATAAGTTCCCTTCTTTGAATGAGATGGCGCGGCTTTCACATAAGGCTGCGCAAAAAATCAAATCAAAATCCACAGACGGAAGTCCGTGCTATTTTTCATCGGCGCCGAAACTGGCGCATGGCCTCGCCCACTTCCCGTTTGGACTCTTTATCGCGCTCGGTCTGGCGGCGGTCCCACTTCTTTTTACCCTGGGCGAGCGCCAATTCGCATTTGGCGATGCCTTCGCGAAAGTAAATCCGCAGGGGGACGATGGTTAGCCCCTTGGCGTCCAATTTCCGTTCCAGCTTGTCAATTTGTTCCTTGCGGAGAAGAAGCTTCCTGGAGCGAAGCGGACCGTGGTTAAATGGGCCGCCCGGAAGATATTCGCCAATATGCAAGTTCACGAGCCAGATTTCGCCGCGGCGAATCACGGCGTAGGCCTCGCGCAGGTTGGCCCTGCTTTCGCGAAGGGATTTAACTTCAGTGCCAAGCAACACCATGCCCGCTTCCAGCCTCTCAAGAAGCTGGTAATTGTACGAGGCGGCACGATTTTGGGCCACGACCAGTTCCTCAAGTTTTTCCTTTTTTTGGGGTGGTTTAGCCACAGGAAGCTATCTTAGCCGCGGGCAGTAACTAGAAGCAAGTTCGCACCTTAAAGCAACATCGCACCTTGTTCGGGTTTTGGACGGGTGCTAGACTGGCGATATGAAGAATATGTATCGGGTGGAGCGCGGATGAATCTCCGAAGTTTGCTTGGACTAGGCCTGATTTCTGTGGCCGTGCTACTTACGGGATGCCCCAAGGGTGGCCACCAGGATACCAACGCGGGCGAGCGGGCGGAAGCCGTCCATGATTACGATACTGCCTTGGACTATTACAATAAAGCTCTGCAAACTTCACCCACCAGCACGGAATTCCAATTAAGAGCGGCCCGGGCTCGTTTTGAAGCCGCCCAGTGGCACGTCGATCAGGGACGGCGCATTCGAGAACAAGGCAGCCTGGAACTGGCGCTTGCGGAGTTTCGCAAGGCCCAAATGATCGATCCTTCCAGCGCGGTGGCGGCGCAGGAAGTGAAAGCCACCATGGATTTGATCAACGCCAAGGAAGGGGCCACGCAGAATGCACCTGGCGCGTCCGGGAACGGAACGGTAGGTACAACGGCAGAGCCCAAGCTCATGGCCGGGCCGCCGCAGGTTCAACCCCTTTCTCGCGCCCCTATTAACATGAAAGCCACGAACGATTCGAAGGCGGTCTTTGAGGCTATCGGGAAATTGGCGGGGCTGACCGTTATTTTCGATCCGGATTTCACGTCGCGGCGCATTTCAGTGGAACTAACGAATGTGACGCTGGAGCAGGCGCTCAATATCACAGCGCTGCAAAGCAAGGCATTCTGGCGGCCGGTGACCTCCAATATTATTTTCGTGGTGCCCGACCAACCGCAAAAGCGCAAGGATTATGAAGAGGAAGTCGTAAAAACATTTTATTTGCACAATACCGTCCTGCCGCAGGAACTCACCGAAATCGTGACCAGCATCCGGCAGTTGCTCGATTTGCGGCGCGTGCAGCAAATCAACGCGCAGAACGCCATCGTAATCCGCGACACACCGGACCGGGTATTGCTCGCGGGAAAAATCATTGACGACATCGACAAGGCCAAGCCGGAAGTGGTGATTCAAGTGGCTGTTATGGAAGCGCGCCGCGACCGCATGCGCAATGTGGGCATCGTGCCGCCCTCCAGCATTTCCACATCGTTTGTGAACCCAGTCACATCCACCACCACGACCAGTGGCACCAGCACCACGGGCACGACGAGCACTACGAACGGCACAGCCACATTCAGCCAACTGCTGGCCGCCCCATTTTCCAATCTTCTTCCCCAGGGCTACAGCGTTACATTGCCAAGCGCCACGGCGAACTTCCTGATGACGGACACATCGACACAGATCCTTGACGATCCGGAAATTCGGGTGGTCGATGGACAGACCGCCAAACTCCGCATCGGCGACCGCATCCCCGTTGCGACGGGAAGTTTTCAGGCCGGCATAGGCGTCGGCGCCACCGCCGGAGGAATCAATCCGCTGGTGAACACGCAGTTTCAATATCTCGATGTCGGCGTAAACGTGGACGTTACGCCGCGTATCCATCCGGATCACGAAATCAGCATGAAGGTGAACGTCGTGGTTTCGTCGCAGACCGGCGTCTCAAATATCGGCGGAATCAACCAGCCTATTATCAGCCAGCGCAGCATCGAGCACGATATTCGGCTGAAAGATGGAGAAGTAAACGTCCTTGGCGGACTGATGGAACAGACGGATACGGACACGATCACCGGCATTCCAGGCCTGGCCAGGACACCCGGCCTGCGATATTTATTTGGGAATAACACCGTCGATCACGAAAAAGATGAAATCCTGATTGTCCTGATTCCGCATATCGTGCGCATGCCGGCAATTTCGGCAGAGAATTTGCGGAGTATCGCTTCAGGAACGGACACCAATGCTGAAGTGCGCCTGGAAGATGCGGTGCTTCTGCCGGAGTCGCCGAGACCCCAAGCCTCCATGCCCGCATCTCAACCGGCCCTGGCGCCACAACCGGGCCTGCCGCCTCAGGTGGCGCTTGCTCCCACGCCCTCGCCAGTGCCAACCACAGCGAACACTTCCCTTTCGCAAAACGCGTCCCTGCTGTTCGCTCCCGGAGCGACAGCCTTGAAAGTGGGAGAAACTTTGACGATTGGCGTCGTCGTTCAAAACGTGCAGGACCTGTACTCCATCCCCATGCTCCTGCAATTTAATCCCGCGGTAATTTCGATTGAGGACGTTCGCCAGGGCGGATTCCTCTCCGGCGGGACACAGGATGTGGCCATCGTGGAACGCGTGGATAAAGAGCGCGGTCAGGCCATTATTTCGGCGACCCGCATGCCCAATACGCCCGGCGTGAGCGGATCGGGCACGCTCGTGGGGATTGTCGTCAAGGGCCTCGCTCCCGGCAACTCGCAGCTTTCGATTGTGCAGGTGAATGCAAAAGATTCCCAGCAGCGGCCCATCCAGGTGGTCACGGGTGAGGGCAGCATCAAAGTGCAGTAAATCAGAGGGACAATTCAAATGGATTGGCAGAAATCATTTCCGCGTGCCAGAAGCAGCAGCATCGCGGGAGTCACTCTGCTTGAGCTGATTTTCACGATTGGAATTTTACTGGTTCTTTCCACTGCGGCTGTTCCGATGTTTCAAATGACGATTCAGCGCAGGAGAGAATCCGAATTGCGCTACCACCTGCGGGAAATGCGAACTGCCATCGACCGCTACAAGGATGACGCAGACAAGAATTTAATCCGCACGGAAGTCGGGAGCCAGAATTATCCTCCCGACCTGCAAACCCTGGTCGATGGCGTTACCGTAAGCAACGCCGGAGCTGGGGCCGGCGGCATCAGCGCCTCAGCGCTGGCAGGAGCCAGTGGAACGGCTCAGTTCGGGTCGGCAGGAACTCCGCAATTGGGTGCAGGGGGAGCGGGCGGCGCGTCGCAATTTGGACAGGGCGCAGGCGCGAACGGGGCTGCGGGCGGCATTTCATCGCTGGGGTCCAGCGGCAGCGCGAGCCAGGCCATGTCGGAGACGTCCAGCAAGGTGCGCTACCTCAGAAAAATTCCGGTGGACCCCATGACCGGGAAATCCGATTGGGGTTTGCGCTCCGTCCAGGATGACCCGGATTCGACCAGTTGGGGCGGAAGCAATGTATTCGATGTTTATTCTCAGTCTCAGGCGACGGCGGTTGACGGGACCAAATATTCCGACTGGTAGACCCGGATGAAACTCTTACACATCAGGGATCTCTGCTCCCGAAATTCGCGCGGCGACAAATTGCCGGCGCGGCGCGGCGTTTGTGCGGCCGGATTTTCGCTGCTCGAAATGCTCATCGTCATTACGATCATCATGATCCTGGCGGGCATTGCCATCGGGCGGTACGAAAAATCCGTTTTGCGCTCGAAAGAAGCCGTCCTGAAACAGGACCTCTTCGTCATGCGCAACGCCATTCAGCAATACACGCTCGACAAAGAGGCCGGGCCATCGTCGCTCGACGATTTGGTTCAAGGAAAATATCTTTCCGGAATTCCCACCGATCCATTCACGCGCGGCAAGGATTGGCATACGGAATCCGAGCAGGTGCTTTTGGATCCGCTGCAGACTTCGCCGGGAATTACCGACGTGCACTCCAGCTCCGATCAAGTTTCTCCGTTTGAGAACACGCCGTACAATACCTGGTAACGAAAAATCGCCTCAGTAGGACGGGCTTCAGCCTGTCTTCTTTATTTTTGATCTCGCGAAAATCAAAACCAGACTGGCTGAAGCCCGTCCTACCAATCCGGTAGCGCTTTTTTTCCGCACAGGACTTCGGCGGCCCAGCGCCCGAGATACACCGATTGCGCGACGCCGTGTCCGCTGTAGCCTCCGAGCACCACGGCGTGTGCGCTGCGGGGATGTTGCGCAAAAACAGGCCGCCACTCGTTGGCGATCAAAATGGGTCCGCCCCAGCGATTCGCGAAGCGCACGTTTTGCAGCACGGGATGCAACGCACGAACGCGGGATTCAAGCCGCGCAATGAGTTCCGCCGCCTGGCCCGACCCGATCTCCAGGCTTGCGAGTTCGCGCCAATCCTTAAAGTGAACCAGGCCGCCTCCGAAAACGGCGCCGCCCGCGCGCATCGTTCTTCCCCATAAATATGGAAAATCGATTGTGTAGAACGGCTTTTCAGACGCGAGGCCCAAACTTTCGAGTTGGTCGGCACGGAGCGGTTCCGTGGCAACGGCCAGCGTGAATTTTGTTTGCCCTCGACCTGCGAGCCCGCTCAATTCGAGAGACATTCCGTTCGTCGCCAGCAGGACTTTGCTCGTGCGGAGTTGCCCGCCTCGAAAACGCAGGCAAACGGAATCCGTAAAATCAATTTCGTCAACGGATACGTTCTCAAAGATTTTCGCGCCACTCTTTTCCGCCGCTCGGGCCAGTCCGCTCACCATTTTTCCCGGATCGATCATGCCTCCGGGCACTTGCTTGACCGCGCGAACGACTCCTGAATCCGTCCAGGAAATGGGCGGATCGGGCAAGCCGCCGCTGCGGCCTATCTCATAGACTCCCGGAAGCGCGAGATCGCATTCAATGGAAAGCTCCTTCAGGATGGACGTAAATCCGGCCAGGACATCTCCCAACCCGGGAAGATCGCCGGCAGCCGTCTCCGCCAGCACCATGCCGCCTGTGTGGCCGCTGGAGCCCGCGCCGATCGCGGCCGATTCGAACAGAACCACGCTTTCGTCGGGAGCAAATCGGCGAAGCCACGCCGCAGCGGAAAGCCCGGAAAATCCACCGCCTACGACGGCGAAGTCGGCCTCCGCGGGCATGGACGATTGGGCAGGCTGAAAATCGATGGACCACGGAGCATTGCCCCAGTTTGGATGTGAAACGGCGCGCGTCATGCGAAATCTCCTGGCTAACTTCAGAATACCGCACTCTGGTCCGACGTGAAGGTCGGACCTCCATTCCAGGTCTACGAATTTCAAACATGGCGGTGCAATGTTGAACGGAATAGTGATGGAACGGATTGGCCGGGAAAAACTTATTCGCCCAGGCTGAGCGCCAGACCCGTAAACCGGCGCTGGAAACCGTCAAACTGCCCGTACAAGGGAGAGCCGGCGGTGCTGAAAACGTCGTGGGGATTCTGGCGATTCGTCACGTCGAGCGAATACACTCCGATGCGAATTTTGCGCTCCTTGCCTTTGGGGCGCTCCTTGAACGGAATGTGAATTGCAAAGTCGCGGTACACTTTCACATCCAGAGAAAAATAAGTCGGGAAGCGGAAACTGTTGGGGGCTCCCACATAGTTCTGGAAATTATCCAGATTGGAATATGGAAAGCCGGAGTGCATGTCGGCTACCGGACTGAACACCAGGCTCCAGAACGGAATGTGCACAAAACCCCAGACCAGCAAGCGCTTGGGAATGTCGGAAGGCTGAACGCCGTAGACGTTGGGGCGGATCACCGGAATTTGGAACGGAATGAAAGTGTCCGAGAGCGTATTGAGGTCTCCGCGCGCGCGGCTCCACGAAAACGAAACGTTGACTTCGCCCTTCTGGCTGGGGCTGTAACGCGCGGTGGCTTGCGCCTGGCGATAGTGCGCGGATCCTGTGTTCTCCAGGGCCAACAGTCCGGTGGGTATGTTTGTTCCGGCCGCAGGCAAAATCGGATTCACCAGGAAAAGATCGTCCGTATGAGTCTCATAGTAGCCGAGGCGCAGGGTGATATTTTTCCGGATGGCGGTTTCGCTCTCAATGTTCCAGGTAAATGTCCGGGGACTATTGCCAACGTCTTCGGGGCTCGTGGAATTGGTGACGGACCCGCCCGGAAGATACACATTCTGCAAATTAATAACATTGCCACTATACGGGCCCGAGAAGTAGCTGGTCACGCGAGTCTGATTGTCGGCAAAATCCTGGGCGAGCAACGGAACATGGCTGTAGATCAACCCGGCGCCGGCGCGAAGGATCGTTTTCCAGCTCGCAAAGTAATAGGACAAGCCGACGCGAGGCGCCAAAGCAGCGTCGAGGCCGATGGTTTGCGAGCTCAAGCGCGCGCCGAGAGTCGCAGAAAGGCTTTTCGTCACCGTCCAGTGGTCTTCGATATATTCCGAGACCTCCGTATCGGAGCCCTGCAGCGCGCCGGATCCAAGAAAGGTGATGGTCTCGGCCGGCGTGCCATCCTGATAAAGGAGATTGATCGGTTTGGAGACGCTGCTTCCCGTAAAGGTGCGGTAAAGGAAGTCGAACCCGAATCGAATATCATGGTGCCCAAGCCATGATTTGGACGGAAGCTGCATGGCTGGAAGAATTTCGAGCTGGTTGGCATTCCGCGACGAGGTATTGAAATAATTTCCGCCCCAGCCCTCGGGATTAATCGTCATCTGCTGGGGGCCTTGTCCGTGCGCGTCGGTGAAAAAATTGATGTAGCGCACCACCGTGGTCAGCACTTTTCCGGAATCGAACTGGTAGGCATCGGAAATTCCAAACGACACTCCGCGCCGGCGAAAATCCACCGAAGCGGATTGCGGAATAAGCGAATCGATATTCGCATAGAGATTGGTGGAAGAAAAATCGTTCAGATTAAAATTCACCAAGTGCTTTGGCGAAAGAATCCACTGCAAATTCGTAAAGGAGTCGAAGGCAAAGACATCCGTTTCATTAAAGGGCCAGGTCAGCCCGCGGATCGGGTCCCTGCGAAATTCGTAGCTGACGTCTTCGGAGAGGTTGACTTTGTCTTTCACCAGCGGCCCGCCCACCTCGACACGCGGGGTTATGTTGGCAATACCGACCAGGGAATCATTTTTCCCGCGGAATGACGGAAGGAAATCGAGAATCTTGTAATTCCACAAGGGCGATGGAGGCTTGATTTCGATTCGCGTCAGGCCCGCGGAGAATCCGCCGTAGGCCACGCTGTCCGGCGTGTTGAATACCTGGATGGACTGAATGACGTCGACGGGCACGGGAATGGCGAAACTTCCCGCCACGGGATCCACATTCTCAGCGCCGTCGACGAGCAGCATGCCCTGGCTTTCGGCCTGCCCATTGAAATTCAATCTTCCTTCTTGCGTCTTGATGACACTCGGGCTCACGGAAAGCGCTTCGGTAAATTTGCCAGTGCGGAGCGGCAGAGTCTCAAGCTGCTGTTCGCTGACGGTCGCTGTCGCGGTTACGCTCTCTGTGGCGACCTCGGTGGCTTCCCCTTTGACCTCGACCTGCTCCTCGACCAAATTCAGTTGCAGGCCGGCGTCCTGAACGGCGTCCTGCCCGGCGACGAGAGCTACAGTCGCGGACCATGGTTTGAAGCCGTCAACGGTTGCCGCAAGGGTGTACGTCCCCGGGGTTAAACGAGTGAATTCGAAACGCCCTTCCGTATCGGACACCACTTCCTTGGAAGTGACGCCTGGCGCTGGCCCCGTGAGTTTCACGGCGATGCCCGAAAGGTTGTTGCTCACGCCCTGGGACGAAGCAACGCTGACTCTGCCGGAAATGGATGCGGTGGAAGCTTGCGGAGTCGCATCGCCTTCGCCAGCGATTCCTGGAACCGCGCTAAAAACGACGGAGAGGATCGCAAGCGCAAAGACAATCCATCGGACTCGCTTTTCTCTGCTTTCGAACATCTTTAGCAACACGCTCCCTAATCTCGTACTCTCAATTTCCCGCTCTTCCATTCTTATTATGGAATTTACCGGCGACTGGAATTTCGTCACGACCCGCGGATAGGATTGCTACGCCTCGCCATCCCCCGATTGGCCGCATAAATCAGAAATGAAGAGATTTCGTCTGATATCTCCAGCGGACGAATTCTATTTTCGCTTGTTTTGACTCAATGGCCAAACATAAGGTTGTATCGCGTTTTACAAAGGGTTAACCGTCCAGGCTATGCAAAATAGGCTGTCTGGATCCCAGAGCCAACTCGGGATTGCTCCAGCAGGCGGCGCCGGTCATAAGTTGTGCGCCAGAAAATCAAGCAGCTGGGAGACAACGTAGTCATTCGGCGTTGGCCCGCTGCAGGAAAACTTTGCCGGTGTGATCTCCTCGCATTCCGGATCTCCCTTTTTTCCGGTCAACGAAGTTACCGGGAACCAAAAATGATCTATCTTCGGAACCGGCACGGCGGTCACCGTGACGCCCGCATCGCGCAGGGCTTGCGCAAAAGCAACGGATTGCCCGGCCGGCGGTACGACAGGATCCGCCATTCCCCACGCCATAAACCAGGGTATCTTGGCGCCCGCGTTGGGCATCGCTACGCTGCCGAGGCTTGTGGACGCTTCCCGAATATAATTGAGCGCGGAAGTTTCAAAATATTCGCCGGCCTTCTGGCCGGGAGTTCCTCCAATAAATTGTTCGAGATTTTTGGGATTGTTCGCAAGTCCCGACTCGTATTTGTATTGAGCCGTCATGTCATACACGGCATAAATCGGCATGGCCACTTTGACCTTGGTGCTGACGCCGGCAAACGCGTCCATGGGGTAGCGATTGGCGAACTGCGGCATGTCTTGCGTGACCGCCATCAGGGCGGCGAGCGACGCGCCCGCGGAATCGCCGCCGACGCCGATCCGATCGGGATCGACGCCGAGCGTTGCGGCGCTCCCCCGCAAATATTGCAGCGCGGCCTTGCAATCCAGCAGGGCTTGCGGCCAGGTGGTCTGATTTGGTTTGGAGAGCCGGTAGTCGATGGCAAATACAACGTATCCACGCTCAGCGAGGTAGGGGCCCCAAGTGTTCCCGTAGCCGGCTTTCGAGCCGCGTGAAAATCCGCCGCCGTGCATAAAAATCATTGCCGGATGTGACGCGCCGCTCGAAGGCAAATACAAATCACCCAGCAGGGACACTCCGTCGTGAACGGCATATTCGACATTGGCCTTGGTCTGCACGCCGGCCTGTCCCCGCGCAGTTCCAGCTGCGAATGCCAAGAAAAGAGTCACGAGCAAAAAGCGTTTCATCTAGCCTCCCGTAGTCCGATTGGTGGTTGTTGTCCCGAAGCCTGCTGATTCTGCCGTCCCAGTGTCGCACAAACCGGCGGCCGCCGCGCGGGTTACGTTGACACTCAGCAAGGGGCTTGATATGTTTCCTGCTCTGTCAAACAAGCATCGGATGCGCGAATCAATTTGACGATTCTTGTTATTACCTGCAAGTCCGTAGTGCAAATTCTGGAAAGAAGGAATTCATGAAAATTGACATCTTCTGCCATATTGTTCCGCAAAATTACTACGACCGCATGCTGAAGCTGCCGGAAACCGGGACAACCATCAAGAGGCGCACGACCAACATTCCGGCCATGGTGAACCTCGACGCGCGTTTCCGCATCATGGACCGCTTCCCTGAATA
Source organism: Acidobacteriota bacterium (assembly GCA_003161495.1). Taxonomy (GTDB): domain Bacteria; phylum Acidobacteriota; class Terriglobia; order Acidiferrales; family UBA7541; genus Palsa-360. The sequence continues at coordinate 14,686 of PMOP01000449.1, forward strand.
TTGCCAGGTCGTGAGCATGGCCGCGCCGCCGATTGAAGCGATGGGAGACGCAAAGCTAGCGCCGGAACTGGCACAGATCGCCAACGATGGCCTCGCGGAGTTGGTTGTGAAGCATCCCGACCGTTTTCCTGGATTCGTGGCGGCGCTGCCCATGAATAATACCGCGGCCGCGGTGGAGGAAATCGATCGCGCGGTGTTGAAATTGGGGGCTGCCGGCGTGCAAATCTATTCGAACGTGAATGGGCGTCCCCTGGATGAGCCGGATTTCCTGCCCATCTTCGAAAAGATCGCGGAACGCAACGTGCCTATTTGGCTTCACCCGAGCAGGTCCTCGAGTTTTGCCGACTACGTAACGGAAAAGAAATCGAAGTTCGAACTGTGGTGGGTATTTGGATGGCCGTATGAGACTTCGGTGGCCATGGCTCGCATTCTGTTTGCCGGATATTTTGACCGCTTCCCCGAACTTAAAATTATTTCGCACCACCTGGGCGCCATGATTCCTTATTTTTCCGGGCGCACAGGTCCCGGCCTGGATCAGCTCGGGGCTCGCACGGAAGAAGAGGATTTGGCACTGGTTGGGCGGAAGCTCAAGAAGCGGCCACAGGATTATTTCAAAATGTTTTATGCGGATACGGCGACGTTTGGTTCGCTTCCGGCGCTTCGCTGCGGGTTGGATTTTTTTGGCGCGGATCAGGTTTTGTTCGCGTCGGATTCGCCGTTCGATCCGGAGAAGGGGCCAGGATATATTCGCGAGACAATTCGGTGCGTGGAGGGCGTGGAAATGTCGGCCGCGGATCGCTACAAAATTTACGAAGGGAATGCGCGGAAGTTGATGCGGTTGAAGCTGGCGTGATGCGGGGACACGGGCTTGCCTGGATTTTTCGTCGGGATGTAGACGAGGAAAATCCCCGCCTCTGAAGAGGCGGGCTACAGCAGGGCGGATGGTATTGCTGTAGCCCGGGTCTTCAGACCCGGGGTTTTTCGTTTGCTCACCTACTACTTATTCAGCGATCAGTCGTTCCGGGGGCTCGGGGAGCCAGAAACTTCCGATGAAGCCGGCGGCGTAGGCCAGGAAGCCGACGATTCCGGCCGCGTAGCCGAGTTGCCGCGTGACGCTGCCGCCGGGCATGTAGGTCACGATCGTGGTGGTGATCAGCGCGGCCGATGTTCCCAGCATTCGCCCTCCCACGTTGGCCGCAAAACTTTCGCCGGTGCCGCGCAAATGCGTGGGATACAGCGTTGGCAAATAATTTCCCCAAAAACTGAATTGCGCGACGGAGACGGTGCCAAGGAGGATTATTCCCCAGGCCGGCATGGCCGTGTCGCGCATGGCGGGAAGCAACACCACCAGCGGAATCAAAATCAATCCGGGAATCTGAAAAATGTGCAGCAGGCGTTTCCGGCTGAGAATAAATATGGCCAGGCCCGCCATCAGGATGCGTCCCACCAGGCTCCCCACTTCCTGAACTCCCTGCAAGGCGCTCACGATTTTTTGCTGGTCCGCGTGAGCCAGAATTTTTACCTCGGGAGCGCCCGGAATGATGCGCGCAAAATGCTGCAGCATGCCGAAGGACGCCGCATAGGCACAGGCCATCATGAAGCAGCTCAAAAGAGCCGTCTTGCGAAATTCAGGGTGAAATAATTCCATAATGCTGGGCCGCTGGAGAGTGCCCTCTTCCCTTTTCTTTTTCCAGATCGGCGATTCGGGCAAGAAGGGGCGGACGATGAGAAGCGGAATGGCCGGGAGTATTCCCCACAAAATCGTGTAGCGCCAGGCTTCGTGGCCGCCATGAATGGCGGGAAGCAAAGGGCCGATGGACAAGCTCAAGTAACTCGCGCCGCTCATCATGATTCCGCCGGTGGAAGCAAACACCTGCGTGAAGCCGAGGATCGATTCCCGCTGATCTCTTTCCGGAAACAATTCGGCAAGCCAGGCAGTGGCCGCAACGAACTCCACCGACACACCGACAAACGTGATGCAGCGATAGATCAGCAGTTGCAGAGCGGATGACGAATAGCCCGTGGCCAGCGCGGAAAAACTGAACAGCAGAATGCTCCAGAATAAAATGCGGCGGCGGCCGAACCGATCGATCAGATAACCTCCGAGCAAGCCGAATATTCCGCCGGCGATGGCGGGAACGTAGAACATCAACCCGATCCAGCGATTGAACTCCGCGCTTCCCGGCTTGGCCGCAAGGAATTCGGTCAAGGCCGGTTGCACGGTGAGCGTGAGGACGAGGAGTTCATACGTGTCGAGTGCGAATCCAATGCAAGCCACGGCGCAGATGAGCCAGTCGATTGCGGTTAGACGCCGAAATTTTCCTGGGGCCGAGGACACACACGCCTGCTTTCCGCGAATTACACTTCAATTTACTGACACACGGCGGAGATGCGAAAGTTGAATGGCCGCGGGAACGTATCAGACATCCAAGTTTATTGTCAATTGGCCCTTCCTTTCTATCACGAACGAGCAACCTGGTTTCGACGGAAAGAGGTAGACTTAAATTGTGCGCAGCATCCAGCGGTCATATCGGACGGTACTGAATGGTGCGCGGCAAGGATCATGTTAAAAAAAGCAACCACTGTGCTTGTGAAAGACTCCAATTCCTAAGTAACAAGGAAAGAGTTTCACAACAGAAGGTGCAGAGAATACAGAGAAAATACTGGAGAGAGAGCAAGTTATGGCGGACATTCAAATCCGAAAAGCTGCAAATCAGCGACGACGAGCGAGTGTTATTTTGTTGGCGTGTTTGGCGGTTTTCTTGGCATTCCTCCCGCTGGCAGCGCGGCAACAGGAACTAGCAGGCTCGGCGCCTGCCGGCGCTAAAACGCAGAGCAATTCTCAATCTAGGCCCGGCGACACAGCTCCGGCGCAGAACGGCCCCTCCAGCGCCGCGCCGCAAAGTTCCACTCTTGGGCCGCCAACGCTTCCGATCGATGAAATCATCCAGAAATTTGCGGCGCGGGAAGCGGAGTTCAAAACCGAGCGCGACAATTTCACGTACACGCAAACATTTACAATCCAGACGCTCGATTCCAGCGGACGCCCCGACGGCGAATACACGATGACCAGTGAAATTGTATTCACACCCGCAGGCAAACGATTCGAGAGGGTGACCTACGCGCCCGCTCCCACGCTCGATCGCATTTCGCTTTCGCAGCAGGACCTGGACGATCTCGAGCACGTGCAGCCCTTTGTTCTGACCACATCGGAATTGCCTAAATACAACGTCAAGTATGTGGATCACGTGCAGCTTGATGAACTTTCGGCTTATGAGTTCGAGGTGGCGCCGAAAACCCTGGAGAAAAATCAGCGATATTTTCAGGGACGCGTCTGGGTGGAAGACAAAGACCTCGAAATCGTGAAGTCCGACGGCAAGGCCGTCCCGGATATCCGCAAGGGAGGCCAGGAAAACGTATTTCCGCGATTTGAAACTTTTCGCGAAAACGTCGAAGGCCACTTCTGGTTTCCCACCTACACGCGATCCAACGACGTTCTGCACTTCAGTGGGGAAAGCGTCCCGATTCGCATGGTCGTGAAGTATGAGAATTACAAGCGATTCGGCGTGACCGTTAAGATTGGCGCGGGTAAAGAGAAGCAAGTTCCTCCGCCGGACGAAAAGAAGTAATCCGGCGACAAGTGCCCGTCAAGCGTAACGGAACAGCGCTTTGAATCCGTAATCCATGTGCTGCTGAATGTGGCAGTGAAACAGCGTAAGCCCCGGCTGATCGGCAACCATGTCCACGGTGGCGCGACCGTAGCCCGGAACGATCACCGTATCTTTCATCACGCCGGCAGTGGCTTTGCCGTTGATCTCCACGATCTCGAAGGAATGCCGATGCATATGAAGCGGATGATCGTCCTCGCTGCGATTGCGAAACACCAGCCGGTACCGGCCGCCTTGCTTCAGAACGAATTCCTGATCGTGCGGATATTCTTTTCCGTTCACGGTCCAGCTGTTGAATAATCCAGCGCCGCTCGGAACTTTCTGAAAAATCATGTCGATGGTGGAATCCGGCGCAGGCTGCGTTCCCGCCTTTCCAAAAATCGTGTAATCCCAGGCAGATTTCCTGGGCGCAATCCATTGCGGCTGTTTGTGCTGATTCGCGTATTCAAAGAGGACGCCCATGCCGCCGTTACGCACATCGTCCGTGTCCGTGCCGAAGATCCACACGCCCGGCTGGTTCATTTCGATGATGGCGTCGACGCGTTCGCCGGGGCCAATATAAATCACGTCAACGGATTGCGGCGTCGGAACCGGATTGCCATCGAGGGCGATAATTTGAAATTTATGGCCTGGGAGAGCCATGCGGCGATTCATGCTCGCGCTCGCGTTGAGCAAATGCATCAGAACGCGCTGGCCCGGCTGCACGCGGATTGGTTCGCCGGCTCCCATGGCTTTGTCGTTGATGGAAAACATCTGGTAGCCGACTTCGAGGCCGGAAGGGTTGGTGTCGAGCGTTTTGGGCCGCTCGGGCTGCGGTCCGGCGTTGGATTCGTCATCGTCATCTTGCTCTTCCGGATTAAAAAACGGCTCCCATTCCCGGAGCGCGAGGAAAATTTCCTGATCGTAATTTCCGGGATTGCCGGCGGACTCGATCATGAGGAATCCAAACTGGCCGGTGTAAGCGCCGCGGTGCAGATCGGAGCCTGCCATCGTATGCGTGTGATACCAGCGCGTCCCGGCAGGACGCGGCGTGAATTGATAGCGAATGCGGCCGTGCGGCGGGACCATGGGAGTGTTTTCTTCCTCGACGCCATCGACATCGCCAGGAATGAACAGCCCGTGCCAATGCACGAGTTCGGGGACGTCGGTGTCGTTGATGACGTCGACCGTGACGGGTTTTCCTTCGCGCATGCGAAGAATCGGTCCGGGAGAAGTTCCGTTGTAGCCGATGGTGCTGATGATGCGGGTGGGCGTGAGTTCCACCGTTACGGGCGCAATGCGCAGAGTGAAATCGGCTTTGGGACTTTCTTGCGCGGCGGCGCCCGGCTGCATGCCGGCCATTCCGGGCTGCTGTGCTTGAGACATCAGCAGCTTCGCCGCTCCTAATTCCATCGCGGCGATGCCACCGAATTTCATGAATTCCCTTCGGTCCACAATTTCCTCCCGGCGGCTTCCCGCACGCGCAGCGAGCCATTCTTCTGCCAGAGCGCCGAAAAGAAATCCTCTCACGGTGGGAAGGCCGGTTCAAGCCACAACTCGGGTAAAACAATCTCTCCGTTCAGCCTCACTTCCAGATGATTTTAATATCCGAACGCGTGTTTTTGCATACGGGGGCAAGCCGATTCTTGAAATCGGTCCGTCATCTGATATATAACGCCCATGGTAAGCACACGGCTCGCATGGCCGAAGCAAGACACTTCAGACGTTTTTGAGAACGGCACTTATGCGCGACCATCGCCATCCTGAGGTACAAGCCGCGAAATATGCAGTTTTTGTCAATTCAGGACGCCGCTACACGGATTGCTCGGATGATGTATGTAAACTTGTCGGGTACGCTCGCTCCGAAATTCTGACCTTGAATATCGACGACCTGAGCTTTGATAAAATCTCGGTGTCGCCCCTTTTTGAAAAATACCAGCGTGAGGCCCGGCAAAACGGTGAATTTATCCTTAGACACAAAAACGGAACGCCGATATTAGTCCATTACAACGCGTGGGTATTCGACGATGGCTGCCATGCAGCCGTTTGGGAACCTGCCGAGGATTGGGAACAATTATATCTTGCGGCTCTTCTGGAGACACACCCAAGTACGCTGCGAGATAAGGCCAACGCCGCGCTGAGCGCAATCCAAAAACGCGAGACATCGTTTGGCGTCGCGGAAAACCCGGCTACTCGCCAAAAGTTGTCAGACGCTCGCGAAGCACTTCGGATTCTTTTGTCTTAAATTAAAATCGCGCCATCTTTTCGGTGCGGGCTAATGCAGGCTTTGCCGGTCGGAAAGTACCTGTCCCGGCGTACCAGCCGAAAATAGGACTTCGCTACTATTGGCCGGAACGGTTTTATTCGCGATGATGATTCGTTGGAGTGACCTTAGATCGAACCGCCAGTGACTCGCGAGGAATACGATTCATGAGCAGAATCTACGACGCAATCCAGTGCGCACGGGAAACCCGATCCAAGAATGGAGTCGACACCGCGGAGTATCTCGGCGAAATGACATTGCCGGAGCGTCGCGGGACTCCCAGGCGAGACCTGGGCATCGACTTGACGGTCTACGGGCGGTCCGCCGGCGAAACGGCTTTTTATGAGCAAGCCAGGGCAATCATCGGAAATGCCAGCGGCGGCGTGTTATTGCTGGGGGTCCCCGTTTTGGAAGGGCAGGACTTGCTGCTCATTAACAACGGCACTTCACAAGAGCAAATCTGCAACATTGTGAGCGTCCGCACTGATCGCATGGAGATCTGCGAAGTAATGGTCAGCTTCCCTTCGCCGAATCCGGATTTCTGGAAGCCTTCCGGCACGGGCCGAGTCATCTAATCACGAATTTTCTTTCCCTTAACAATTTACTGAGAAACATAAATTTTTGTCATTCCGAGGCGCGCTGTGCGCCGAGGAATCTCTCTTTTCCCGCTGCTAAAATAAGGAGAGATTCCTCGCTGCCCTCGGAATGACAAAATAAATCGCTTTACAGTTGTTTGTTTTCCCGCAGGCTATTCATACGGCGATCAAGTACGTTTGCGCTTTTCCATCCTGCCCCGTTTGGATTGCTCCTTCATCGCGTAGAGAGCGCGGTCGGCATACTCGAGCAACTGTTGAATCGTGACGCCGGATTTCGGAAATGTGGCGATCCCGATGCTCAGGCTGAGTTGCGGAACTTCCGTGTCCGCCAGCAAACAGTTTCGCACGCGCTCGACCACTTGCTCGGCGGCGGAAACATTCGTTTCCGGCAGCACCAGCGCGAATTCGTCACCGCCGTATCGCGCCGCGGTGTCAATCGACCGCGAGTTCAACCGGAGAATCGTGGCCACGCGGCAGAGCGCGCGGCTTCCGATGACGTGTCCATGGTGATCGTTGATCTTCTTGAGGCCATCGAGGTCCATGAGCAGCAGGGAAAAAGGACGGTTGGTTCGGCCCGAGCGTTCCAGTTCACCGTGCAGAACGTCGATCAGGTGGCGGTAATTCGCAAGCCCCGTCAGGCTGTCGCTGATCGCCAGCGTGCGCACCCGGCGGAAAAGCCGCGCGTTGTCCAGCAACGTGGCGCCAAGCAGAACGATATAACTAATGGCGTTGACGAGTTCCGCGACGCCCGCGGACGCGTCCAGCAGGCGCGCGGACTGGGAGGCGATCAGGTGGCTGGCGACGTTCAGTCCTGCGACCCAAACGAGGGCGGTATCGAAAGCAAAGCCGTCGCTTTCCTTGGCGCTATTCAGGGCCATCGCGGCAATCAGAAAAATAGCCGCAGGGAGCAATTCCCAGGCCCGCGGTGTGGGGCTGTGCGGGCGGATTGCGGGAGTGCTCGGAAAAATCAGGAACGCCGCCGAAACCAGGCACGTGGCGCTGAGCACGATGGAGGATAGCGCCACGACATTTTTCCCGGGATCGCGCGGCCAGGGCAGCCATTTGTTGATAACGCAAGCGACGAGAAGCAAAAGGCCGAGCAGCGTCTGCCCAATCATCCAGGAAACCGGAACGCGGACTTGCTCCGAGGGTTTCAGGAAATGATCGTAGAATTCAAAAATCGCGCTCAGGTGGATGATGCCGGTAACTCCGAACGTCAGCCCCAGGAGAAGCGAAATGCGGTTTCCCGTGCCGTAATATCGGACGAGTACGCTGGCGGCGATCGTAAAACTGAGCAGGGCCGAGATAATTTCGGCGCTGGACCAGGCCAGCGGATTCAGTACGATATTGAGCTCCCGCAGCAGGTGCCCCAGGACGACAGCTCCGCTGCAGGCCACCACTGCCAGCCACCAGGATCGCCCTACGGGCCGCATAGTTTTAATTCCTTGGAATCCAGCCATATGTTCTTTAGATGCTCCTGAAACCCATTTTGAAACACTTGGTTGTGGAAACAGTCACGGTCGTTGGGCCAGAATTAGTACAGGCGAGTCTTACCTGTACTTTTGGGCAGCCTGCCGTTTGCTCGAGGGAAATTTTCGCAGCGGACCAAGGCGAGCGGGTCAAAGGCGTCGTGCAAAAGCTCGGTATATTTGCGGCGGTCGTATCCGAACCAGCCGTCCCAGAGCGCATAGGCGCGCACGCGATCGTTCGGGACGCGATTGTCGCTGTCGGTGATGATGTACTCGACGGTCTGGCCGGGCCGCAGGCGCACGCCGCTGCCGAACAGTTGCTGCGCGACGATGGCGGTCTGATTGGCTTTGCGATATTCGCGGGGCTCGCGCGTGAGGCGCTTGCTCACGATTAAATCCTCGATAGCGACGCTGCCGTCGGCCACGGATTCCTCGCAGCGGCGCAGAATTTCGCGGGCTTCTTCGAGCTTGGCGAGGTATCCGGGAAAATCGTGCGCTTCGGCGAGAATCTCGAGCACTTCCTGCTGCATGCGCGCCACGAGCGGCGGCGTGTCATGCCGGCGCAATTCCAGGCCGCGCACTTTGAGCGCGCCGTCTTCGGCGACGGCGAAAAAACGATTGGGCACGGGCACGTCTTCAAATTGCCGCGACGGAAGAAACACCACGTAACGATAGATGGCCTCGATCGCCAGCGGCAATTGCGTGCGCGCGGCGATTTCCGCGTTGAGCGCTTCGTAGTCGCCGCGCGTCGCTCCGGCTTTTTGCACGTACAGCGAATCCACCAGGGCGTGCAGAATTTCGTAGCCGCGATCCTCGGCGATTTCCTTGGCCACCAGCAGCGTTTCGCGCGCCACGGCGTTGATCGCTTCGTGCGCCTCGATTTTTCCGAAGCGCGCGTTTTTGTAGCCGGTGTAGCCGAAGCAGCAAACCAGGAGCCACTTGAGCGCGTCGCGCTGGAGTTTGTAGCGCTGCATTTTTTCCGCTTCCGCGCTGCAGGGCCGGTCTGTGTAGCGCCCGCCTTCAGGCGGGCCTGTGCTCGCAACCAGGATGCCCGCCTGAAGGCGGGCGCTACATTTCTTCAGCTCACCGCGCTTGGCGATGAGCCGCTCGACGACGCGGCTGGTGATGCCGCGCCGCTTTTGGCAGACGCGGTAGCCCAGCTCGGGCACGCGCGGAGCATCGGGACAGCACGGGCAATTGACCGTCTCGGGCGAAATGTTGAACCGGGCCATGATGCTCGGATACTCGCTGACGAAATCCAGTTCAGCGACGTTCGCGTGAAAGCCGGTTTTCGGCGTGAAGACCAGGCCGCCGCGATCGGCGATGAGCAATTCATCGGGCGGCTTGGGATCTTCGGGCTCGGCTTTTTGCTCGGGGATGAGCACGCCGTCGCGCCAGGCCAGTTCCATCTGCATGTAGGAGATGCCGGTGCCGGTGGAAGTGCGCGCGCAATATTGCACGGGGAGTTTGGTGATGCGCGCGAGTTCCCAGAGTCCGGAGAGGTCGCATTTGTCGGCGATGAAGGAATTCTGCGTGTCCACGTGCAGGCGGCCGAACAGCGTGGTCGCGCTGTTCTTGAACAGAATGCGGCCGTAGCTCATATAGCTGCGCGCGCGGCTCTCGTGTATTTCCGCGGAGGCGTCGCGGTTGAGCGTGAGCGGCAGGCGTAGCTTCGCGGCCTGTTCGCGCAGCTTTGGCAGGATCGTGGCGTCGCCCCAATCGCTCAAGATCAGGTCGGGATCGTGCCGCGCGAGCAGATGCTGAAACGCGACGGCGGCGGGCTCGCCCGCTTCGTCGAGTTCCATTTGGCGCCCGTCCACTTCGATTTCTAACGCTGTCCATTGGCCAAAAGGGGATCCATGACGGGGATCGATGCCCTTCAGGCCGCCGAGGCGCACGCGCAGGATTTCCAGCGGCGGCGGATCGTAGTCGATCGCCCATTCCGTGTCGCGGCATTCCAGCGCGAGGATGCGGCCCTCTTCGTCGGCTTCGGCTTCGACGCGCGCCAGCGGAAACACGCCGCGCTGCCAGCAGTACAGCGACGCGAGCATCAAGTCGCTGTTGTAGAGCCGCAGCGAAATGTCGAACTGGCGCACCCAGCGCGTCCACGAAGCAAATTCATTGGGGTGCGCTACTTCGATTTCCAGCACGGGCCGGGCGCGCTGCTCCCACAAATCCATGCGCTCGGCCGCGCGGCAGGCAAGGGCGTGCGGCTGCCGCGCGGCTGCATCGCGCAGACGATGCAGGACGGCGTCCGGCCCCGACACGTAAAATGCCGGCGTGAAACGGTCAATCAGCCGGTGGCGCGTCTGGTCCGGGCTGATCAGCCACAGCGTCATCCCGTGCGGGCTCGGGTAGAGATCGAGGAGCCATCCGCTGATCGAAGTTGAGGCGCCTGCTTGTGTCGGGTTGCGTATTAAGTTGTGTGTCGAGCTGTGTGTCGGGCTGCTCATTTTCATCGGGGTTTCTGGGAGCATCGAGTTGCTCTGTAATTTTTATCGGCGGCAGTGCGGCCCCGACCTGCCGGGGCGCGGCGCGCTCGATGGCGTCCAGCCGTTTTTCCTGGTCGAGCGCGATGGAAAGCAGGATGGCCTCCATCGGGTTGTCGCTCGCCTGATAGGTGGCCGCCTGGGTGTAGGAGCGCACGCGGCGAAACAGGCGGTCGAAATATTCCTGATCCTCGCGGCGCAGCGCGCGGCGAAATTTCGACCAGCGCGCGATGGCGTCGTCGACCAATTGCCGGAATGTGGGAACGGTGCGGCCCATGGGTGTCCGTGATTCGTGACTTGTGATTCGTGATTCGTGCCGCTTCTTCTCCGTGTTCTCTGTGCTCTTTCCTCTGTGTTCTCTGTGTTAAATATTTTTTCTTCGCCGCAGAAAAAGAAAAAACCTTTCAACACAGAGAGCACAGAGAAAACCAAAGAGTGCTGTAGCCCGCCTCTTCAGAGGCGGGGAATTTGATGATCGACGTCAGAAAAGCCCCGGGTCTGAAGACCCGGGCTACAGCCCTTCTCCCCAACCAGGCGCAGCTTGCCATTCTCTCCATCGAGCGCGAATCGCCACAGCTCGGTGGCCTGCGCCGCAAGCTGCGTGAACATCGCGCCGCGCGGCGCCGCACCGCCGGAACGCGCGGTTGCAAACGACGTCGCATCGGAAAATACCGCGACGCCCAGCGGCAACGGACGGAGCGCCCTCAGCGCGTCCAGCGCATGGCGGAACGCCACGGACGCATCGCGGTCGCGCACGTCTTCATCGAAGTACAGATCCGGCAGCGCCGTCACAATCAGCGCGTCGGCGGCAAATGTTTCGACGAAGCGCGGCACGCGCACCAGCAGTTCGGTCAACTGAAAGCAGGTGAACGCCCGCGCCACGCGGATGCGCTGGTTGAATTCCGCCGCGGCGATTCCCCGCTGCCGCGCCAGGCGCGCAATCAGCAACGGATCAAACCGGTTCGCTCCGTCCAGGCACAGCACCCGCTTCCCTTCGCCCAGCAAACGCGGCAAAAAATAATGGAACAGCCGCGGCGTCTCCGGCCGCCCATAAAACACGGCGAGGCCAGCCGGCGGCAGCACCCAGGGCCTTCTCGGCAGCGGCGATGGCGCCACCGGCGCGGCGAGTGCGACGGGGATAGGGTCAGAAGCCATAACACGTTCCGGGGCCCGGGGTTGAATTTCAGTGTAGGCGAATAAAAAGCGAATGTACAGAGGAATCGTCGCGGCTCAGTGCGGGGGCTTCCGACCTATCGTTTTCTCTCCAAGCGATACCAAAGTTGTAGGCCGCAATTCAGAACGGAAAACCACATTTCCCCTGAATGTTCATAGACTTACAGGGAATTCCATTTTGAATCGGGAAAGAAGAGATTAATTTACCGGATGCGCTTTGAAGCCGTGGGAAGCGAGGCTTTGCCGCGCTTCGACGATGTCTTTTTGGTTGCCGTAGGGACCCACTTCGACATGGTAGGACTGTGTCCATAACAGATTTTTGTGAACTAAGGAGGAGTGGAAACCCAGTTGGGTCAGTTTGTCCACCGCCTCATCCGCCTTGGTCTCATCCTTGAACCCTCCCACCTCCAAATACAAGGCGGGCGTCTTGGATGCATCGCCGCTGGCCTTCTCCGGGCTCGGCGGATTTACTCGCGCAACGGCCGGCTCGGCCACAAAGTTTGCTTGGGACAAATTTATCGTGCTTTCCGAAGCCATATAGCTTGTGTCATCTGCCGGTGTCAGCATCGCAGGCTGCACCGGACTTGCGATGGTCTGCAGTTGAGTGGAGTTGTGCGCATCGGGATAGGCCGACCGCTTGTCCATGCGAATGGGGCGAATAGGCGCTATCGAGCGTTTCACGGGTTGAGAAGAAACCTTTGGAGAGACTACCGGCGGCTCAGCAGGGGCCGGCGATTGAGTTTTTTCATCGCCAACTCTGGAACTTCCGTACAGGTCAACCTCATGCGATGCAATCGGGTCGAGAGAATTCCCAGACGGCCTCGATGGAAACTCGGAAAAAGAACCATTGCCCGCGGCAACAGACGTCCCAGAATTCTGGCCAGCGACCGGGGCGGTCTGCGCATTGATCGTTGCGGGCTTCCATCCTCCGAATAACAGGAAGACGGCTACGGCCGCGGCCATGCCCGCCACGCCGAGCATTGCCGTGGGTTCCTTTTGGATTCCCGGCAGAGCGCTCCAATCTTCCCGGATTAGAAAAGCTTTCGCATTTTCAGCGCCCTGGCGCGAGCGGTTGCGAATCTCACGTTCCGCGCGCATGACCCATCGGTTGATGGAAGCCTCCAGTGGACTGAGGGGCCTGGCTTTTTCGGCCTTCACTAGAGCGATCTCAAGCTGATCGACGGACTGAAAACGTCTTGCGGGATCCTTTTGCAGGCACTTCATAATCACTTTGTCGATGGCGCCTGAAAGCTGGGGCATGAGTTCGCGGGGACGTTTCGGATACACCTGAATTTGCTTCAAGGCCACGGCCACCGGGGTGTCCCCGCTGAAGGCCGCGACTCCCGTAATCATTTCGTAGAGCAGCAGGCCCAGCGCATAAATATCGGTGCCTGCGCTGACAGGTTTGAGTTCAGCTTGCTCGGGGGCCATGTAGGCCGGTGTGCCGACAATCGTGCCGGTCATTGGACCATCACGCTGGATCATTCGGGCGATGCCGAAATCCATAATCTTCACGTTACTTTTGCGGTCCAGCATGACATTTGCGGGCTTCAAGTCTCGATGCACGATTCCCTGCGCATGGGCCTCGCGGAGACCGGCGCAAATTTGCCGCGCGATTTCCAGGGCTTCGTTCAAAGGCAGGGATCCTACGCGATATAGCCGGGACAACAGGCTCTCGCCTTCGACAAATTCCATGGAAGTATAGGCGGTGCCGTTGGAGCGGTTGAAATCATGGATTCGGCAAACATTCTTGTGCGTGATTTTGCGGGAGAGGCACAACTCTCTTTTGAAATTTTCCTGGACGTCCGGGTCGGAAGCGACCTCAGGCTTGAGAATCTTCAGAGCGACAATTTCACCCGTTTCGAGGTCGCGAACTTTATAAATCATGCCGGTCCCGCCGGTGCCAATTTGGGACAAGGCTTCGTATCGTGCCGGAATATGGGAGGAGGCTGACCGCCTTTCCTGCATATCACGGTAGGCTTGGGCATCGGTCCAGACCACTTCGAAGATGTCTTCCTTTTCCGTACGCCCGTCGATGGTGAGCTTGCTCAGCCACTGGCACTGCAGGTCGGGATCTTTCGATATTTCCTCATACATGGGACGGGAGATAAGAATTTGCGCCGGCGCCGTGCGTTTTACGATGCGCGCGGTAACATTGACCACGTCCCCGAATAAATCGTGTCCCTTGCGGAAGCCTGTGCCTGTATGAATGCCAATGCGGACCTCTACGCGTTGGTCGTCCGGCAGGGTCGAATTGAGTTTCAGGAATTGGCGCTGGATCTCCACGGCGGCACGAACGGCCGAGCCGGGATTAGGGAATTCCGCCATTGCGGAATCGCCGATTGTCTTAACTACTTTGCCGTCATAGCGTTCGATAGCACCGGCGGCCAGCTCGTCGTGGCGGTGCAGCATCACCAGCCCGGCTGTGTCGCCATTGCGCTCAAAGAAGCTGGTCGAGCCGACTACGTCGGTAAAGAGCACCGTCAAGGCATTCTTGTGCCTGCGGAGTTGCTCGTCGATCTTCGCCCGAGCCTTCAGGAGCGCGTTGACATCATCTGCGGGATGCATCAGAAGCGAAGTATGCGGTTGAGGACGGGAGATACCAATGGCTCAGAGGTAACAAACTGGTAGTACGGATGTACTTGGGAACGGAATTTCCACCGGACTGATTGAATTTAAACGACTGATTATACAGGTGATATAGGACCCCCGAACAGGAAGGCGGGCAAGTGGACCCTTTGGCGCCTTCAGAGCCGGGTCGGGAAATCCAAGTGCTGAGGTAGCTTACCGGGCCTACTGACGAAAGGCCGTCCCCTTATGTGGGGAACAATAAAGGCTCAGCGGGGGGTTCTGAAGCGATGCGGTCAAGTTCCGGGTAACGATGGCGGAGCGGTTCGGGAACTTTGACCTTTGCGTGCGTCAGCAGGTGGACGAGCTGCAGGGCGTTCACGATACCCTTGCCCTCAAAATGGTTGTTGGTAATGACAAATGTGGAGTCTCCACCTTGCGCCACGTGCTGGATGCGGGCGGCCCAGGGCTCAAGTTCCTTCTCGGTGTAGAGATAGTTGTAGCGCTCCGAGGACGGCACCGCGGGATCGTCGCTAAACCAAGTGTCGTAGCGGCGGCCGTGCAGCCGGACGTAGGCAACGCGGGAGGTCGTGCGTTCGCTTGGCTTGATCGAGCGGCCGATAATGGGCTGGTCGATATTGCAAAAGCCCACGCCGCGCTCGTGCAGCATCGCATAGAAAGCTTTATCGTTCCAGGTGGCGTGGCGGACCTCCACCACCAGCGGGTAATCGGAAAACTGCTTCAGGAGCTTGTTCAAATACGCGATACTTTCATCGGTCCGGTGGAACGAGAAAGGAAACTGGAGAAGNNACAGCGCCCAATTTGCCGGCATCGCGGAGCACATCGAATCCGGAGCGGACGGCACGCTCGTCTTCCGCTCCCGCGGCAGCTTCGTGCGTGAATTTCTGCCACAGCTTCGCGGTGAACACAAATCGTGGATTGGCGGAAACAAGCTCGATCCAATGGCGGCAATGCTCGGGACGCACCGGCTGGTAGAACGAGGTATTGATTTCGATCGTGTCGAAGAACTCGGAGAGATAGGCGGCTTCGTGAAAGCCGGCGGGCTTTCGCCCGGGGTACACGATGCCTGCCCAGTCGGCGTAGGACCAGCCGGCGGGACCGACGCGAATCGTGCCCGCATTTCCATCCCGTATTTTCTTCGATCCAGTCATTTGCGGCGAAATTTGACCTCCTACGCTAATGTGATGCTACTCTGGATATAGCGCAAGTGGATTAGGAAGGCTTCCCTGGCCCGCCTTGGCTCGTTTGCGCATGGGGTTACCCATGCGTACAAGAAGATAGATTGGTTGCCCTGGTGAAACGCGATCAGAGTACTTTGTTCCTGGAGAACGCGCACCTGGGCCGATTGTAAGACGAAATATGAGCCGAATTTTTGAAGCATTGAAACACGCGCAATCGCTTCGAGCCGATAAGCCGGAGCCGAATCCTCCCACCACGGAAGCGCCAAAAATTTCCGACCGGCGAAGGAGCCCCCGCTGTGCGCTGGACGTTTCCGTGTACGTGTACGGCCATGGGCCGGAGACGGATCCTTTCCATGAGGAGGCGCACACCCTGAACGTGAATGCGAATGGCGCGCTGTTGCTGCTGAGCGTTCCGGTACATGAGGGACAAATGCTGCTGCTCACCCACCTACTGACACAGCGCGAACAGGACTGCCGCGTGGTTTTCTTGGGAACGAAGCACAGCCGGACCGTGGAGGCGGGGGTCGCGTTTCCGCGTACGAATCCCGAATTCTGGCAAACGCATTCCGCGCCGGAAGACAAGCCCGCCGCCTGATCCGTCCTGATTTGAATATCAAATCTTAACTTTCAAATCTCAACTTTCAAATTTCAGATTGGAAAGCAATACTGTCCCAAGAACGTCCAGGCGTTTCTGCGTAACTGTCTGATAGAACTACGGTAAGGTGCCGTTTTGAGATTTTTCGATTTC
>PMOP01000203.1:0-14569 GCA_003161495.1 Acidobacteriota bacterium
ACGCCTATTTCACGATCGTGAATCCGGCGGCCGGCGGCGGGCGCTGCGGAAAGTTGGCCGCGCGCGCGCTCGACCAACTGCGCGCCGCAGGCCTGAGGCTTGAAGTGCGTGAAACGCGCGCTCCTGGGGAAGCCACTGCGCACGCGAGCAGCGCGTATGCCGAGGGCTATAGAAAATTCGTCGCCGTAGGCGGCGACGGCACGAGCTTTGAGATCGTCAACGGACTTTTTCCGGATGCATCCACCGAAGGCCGCGCGGCCCTGGGATTTCTTCCCCTGGGAACAGGCAATTCGTTCCTTCGAGACTTCGTTGAGAACGGAACAGATCTCGCGGAATTTGGCATTAAGGCCATCCTCGAACGCCGCGCGCGTCCCTGCGACGTCATCCGACTGGACCATTCAAAGGGATCCATTTTTTACATCAATACGCTGAACATGGGTTTCGCCGCGGACGTCGCAACCTTGACCAATCGCCGGCTAAAATTTCTAGGAGAGCCCGGGTATCTCGTCGGAGTTCTCGTTTCCCTGGCCCGGCTGCGCCGCCGACCGTTTCCGCTGCGGGTGGACGGCGAACGCGACGAACGGCGCTGTCTGTTTGTTGCCTTTAGCAATAGTAAGTACACCGGCGGTAAAATGATGATCGCGCCGCAAGCTTCGATCGACAGCGGCACGATTGAATATGTTCACTGGGGACCGATCGGCCGCTTGGGGCTGGTGCGGAATCTGCCGACTCTGTTTTCCGGCTCGCATATCCGGCATCCTATGGCTTCGCGGCGCACGACGGCGCGGATCGATTTCGGGTTGAAGAATCCGGTCGATGTGGTCGTCGATGGCGAAGTGCTTACGCTCGAACCCCAGTCGCTGGAAGTGCTTCCCGGCGCGCTCGATGTGATGGTATGAACGTGGAAAGCGAACAACCGATTCCCGCACCGGCAACGGCGGAGACCGCCGGCGAGCACGGCTTTCGCCGCGCGTGGTCCATTGCGCGGAGCACCTATCATTGGCTGCTCTCCGCGGCTTATTTCTTTCCTGTGTGCAGCTTCCTCGTTCTGCTGGGCATCTTCATCGATCCGCGCAGAAATGACGGCGCGCAACGGATGCTTTGCCGCGTGGTGATGAAACTCGCCGGTGTCAATCTTGTCGTGCGCCGCGCGCCCGGCTTTGACCCGGCGCGCACCTGCTTTCTTCTCAGTAATCATGTCAATTTATTCGATCCATTCGTCCTGTACGCCACGGTTCCGCAATTTTTCCGGGGCCTGGAACTCGAATCGCACTTTCGCATTCCCGTCTATGGCTGGATGATGAAACGCTTTGGCAANNCGGACGCTGGACGGCCGCGTCGGGCCATTCAAGGACGGAGTATTCCGAATGGCGCTGCAATTCGGTACGCCCATTATTCCGGTCAGCATCGTAGGCGCGTTTGAATTCAACAAAAAAACCAGCTGGTTGATCCGGCCGGGCACCGTCACCGTTTATCTGCACGATGTAATTGAAACGAAGGACCTGCGGAAGGAAGATTTTCCGGCGCTGCGTGACCGGATTCACGCGATCATCGCAGGACCAATCGATGAAACTGCCGCGTCTGCGCTGAAAAGCAAGAGCGCGGCCTAGGGTTCGTCCTCGGGATTGAAAACAGACAATCCGCACTTACGTGCAGTCTCGGCCAGAATCTGGTCAGACACACCGAATTCCAGAACCTTGCCCGCTCCGGAATATTTTCCTGCGTCCAGATTATTCTTGAGCCAAAGCGCCGCGGAGAGTTGGATGGCGTCCGCAGCTTTTAGTGGATACTGTTCCACGAGACCGGGCAGCGCGGCCATGGTTTGCTGGTTTAATTCGACTGCATGAATCAAATTTTTCCAGTCTCTCTCAAAACTTCCACGAAGCCGGGATAGTTCTACGGAAGTGATTTGTTTTTCGCGATATTTACGCGCCATAGCCGAATGCACCTCGGCAAAACTCATCACAGATGCAGCCAACATCTGGTTTGAGGCCGTGGATCGATTAACGATAGCCTCGCTTCCAGCCTCCTTGAAATAGAGTTTAACGAAGACGGATGTGTCGAGAAAGAGCATCACTCTCGGTCTTCAATGACCATTTGAGACGCGGATTTTCCTCCAGTGCTGATTGGCTTGAAGACCTTGCGTTTGGAGGTACCTTCGGCCCGGCGCAAGTTTCCACCTGCTTCGAGTCGCTTCAAAAGGTCGATGAGACCCTCAGGGCTCCCTGCTTCGGGAATGGGAGGGGACAGGTGCGCTACGGTTTTCCCGCGGTCGGTGACAACGATCGTTTCGCCCCTGCGGACCAATCCCAAGTAACGGCCCAAGCGATTCTTCAGTTCGCGGCTGCCAACAGTCTTCATGTAGCTACCTCGATTCCATTGTAGCTACATTGGTTCTGAAGGTCAATTCATGGCTGGAGGGAACGGTGCGGAACAAACAAAGGCTGTCTTATCGCCTAGAGCGAAAGGCGGATTCCGGGCAGCGTGCGGCCCGCCTTGGTTTCCTGCCAAGTGTGCACAATCCGGTGAATGACGGTAAGGGTTGCAACGACGGCGATCACCCAGAGCACGGGCGCCATACGGTTGAACAATCCGCCGAGGATCAACAGGACCATCCGCTCGGGGCGTTCCATGAAGCCAACCTTGCAAAGAGGGATCAAGGATTCGGCGCGCGCGCGCGAATAGCTGACCATCACCGATCCGGCCGTCGCAACGGCCGAGAGAACAACGTAGGAGGTCCGCTCGGCCACGGCGTAATACACGAGCAAGCCCATGTAGAGCGCCATGTCCGAATAGCGGTCCAGCGTCGAATCGAAAAACGCGCCGAATGCCGTTACGCGCTTCTCGCGCCGCGCCACTTGTCCGTCCAGCATATCCAGAAACGCGGCAAAAAAAATCACCAGCGCCCCGGACCGAAATTTTCCCATTGCAAACAGGTAGGCTGCCCAGCAGTTCACCAAAAGCCCGAAGAATGTCAGCAGGTTCGGGTTGATGCCCGTCGAGGCCACCAAATCCACAATCTTTTCGAGCAGCCAGCGGCCGCCCTCGCCAATTTTGCGTGTGATCATGACCCTTGCGCCGTCGTCCCTGCCGGCGCGAATGAATGATACGCCACCCGCATGCCGTCCCTCAAGTATGGGAGGACAAACTTGACTCATGTAGCTAACGCAGCGTAACCTTCGATGTACCGTTTTCCTAGCCGAACAGAATGCGCGGAAATCAATTTGAGGAGGACGCTCGATGAAGCGACAAATTCGGGTATTTGCGGTTCTTGTAATCGTGCTTGCCGCGGGAAGTGTGTTGCTGGCGCAGAGTAATCCATTCGTAGGCACCTGGAAACTCAATCTCGCAAATTCAAAATATAATCCGGGACCTCCGCCGCAAAGCCAGACGCGCATGTGGGACGCGGCGGGAATGGTGATGGTCAACGGAGTCGGCGCCACGGGAAAACCTTTCTCCTACGGCTATTCCATCACGGGTGACGGCAAAGAGTCTCCCACGATGGGCGCGATCCCCAATAAAGCAGACATGATTTCCACCAAGAAAATCAACGCCAACACCTACGAAGCCACATTTACAAAGGCCGGCAAAAAAGTTGAGACCACCACGTTCAAGGTATCCAATGGCGGAAAAACCTTGACGATTAACGCCAAGGGCAGTCCGGATGCAGGGTTTGTAGAGAACATCCAGGTATTGGAAAAGCAGTAGAGCTCTTAAGCACGTTCTTTATTTCGATAATTTCAGCGCGCAAGGCCAACGGCCCGATCTAGCGACTTGGGGGGATAACAAAACTCCCAGGAATCTTTTCATCAAGCGTCGCCAGTTGAGCGCCGTTGGCCCTTGCCAGTTCCACCAAGTGGCCGTCGGTCGTCTGCTTAGGATTTTTTACCCACTTCGGAAGACGCGAGATGTCATTTCCATCGGGAATAAATGTGCAGTGGATCGATTCGCTGGCTTTCAACAGAAGCAATAATTCGCGCGCTTGGGCGACCGAGAACCGGTATTGCTGAGCCTGGCTCAGGACTCGCACAAATCCCAGCTCAGTGATCGAGCAGGTAGCCAAATCCGGAATCCCCTTTTTGGCCATGCGAGCGACCCAAGCCGCCACACGCACGTGGAATTCGTGATGAAGCACGCCCAGCGCAAGAAGTGAATTCACATCCAGAAGATAGGTCATGGAAAATCGGCGAGAATTTCGTGCACTTGCTCGCTGGTCAGCTTGGCCGCATCCGTGCCGGCCGTCAGAACAGGCAATCCGGTGACCGGATCCTTGACGATGCGCGCGATTCCGCGGCGCTCCCTTCGCGGGGTCAGGATGATTCGCTCGCCATCCATTTCGGCATCGAGGGAATCACCCGGCTGAAGGCCGAGCCTGCGCCGAATTCGGCTGGGTAAAACAACTTGCCCCTTGGTGGAAACTTTGGTCCGCATGGTAAGACAATCTTACCTCGTTTTCTCCACTTTCGACAAGCAAAGGTATGCAACCTGTTGAGTTTCCCGCCGCTCAGTGCGGGCGCTCGTCCATCCACTCGTACATTCGCCGCACTCCCCTAATTTCGGCGCCGGGTCCTTGAATTTGCGGGAAATCCCCTTTGTGCGAGGACATGTCGACCTTTTGCGCCGTCTCTTCCGGCGAGAGCCCTTGTTTGCGAAGCTCGGTTACCTGGGACATGAAATCCTTGAGGTAACTTTGGTACGCGGTGATCAGGGACTTATCGTGGAACGGCACGCCGTGCCCAGGAAGATCGGTGACAAAATCCAGTTCCTTGAGCGCATCCAGGGTTTTGATCCACTCATCGAACATCCCATCGCCCATGTAAGCAGGCTGCGTCTCCATCATGTCTCCGCTGCACACGATGCGCTCTTTCGGCAGATACACAATCGTATCGCCCTGCGTATGTCCACGTCCGAGGAAGAGAAGCTGGATTTCCCGCTGGCCCTGAAACATTGTCATTTTTGATGTATACGTCATGGTGGGCGGAGTGGGCTTCAGCATCTTGAATTCTTCCCAGTCCGCTTGCTTGGCGGCGAGTTGCTTTTCGAGTGTCGCGCGCCGCGCAGGATCTTTTTCGTCAGCTATTTGTTTTTTAAGCGCATCGACCTGGATCGGCATATTCGCCAGGGCCGTCTTGAAAGGCTCGCGATGGATGATGTCGAGGTCGGCGATGGCGTGGCGAACGTATTCGTGGCCGATGATTTGGACTTCGGGCCCGAAGATGGAATTGGCGTTGGTGTGATCCCAGTGAAAGTGCGTGTTGACCACCCATTGTACGGGCTTGTCCGTGATGAGTTTTATATCTTCGAGAAGCGCCCGTCCGGCGGCCGGAGTAGCCCCGGCGTCCACAAGGAACACGTCGCGATCGCCGACGATGATGGTGTGATTGCCGCCCGTGGCCATCAGGCTGCTGGAAGTCGAGTAGTACACGCCGTCGGCGATCTTTTCAAACGCGTAGACTTTTCCTGTAATGACAGGCCCGCTTGACCGCGCGCCGCCGGCCCCTTGCGCCCCGGCACGCGCCTGAAACGAAATCATTTCAAGACACGCGAGAACTAAAACCAACGCAACAATGCGCATTCTTGCCGTCATGCTCTGCCTCCGAATGAAAGGTCATGAACCCGCGACGATCCAGATTCCCCGTATGGACGTTCAGCTGCACGGCAATATACACCTTGCGGCTAGCGCACAGTTTGTGGAAATGCGACGGTCCGTTGATTCTTGGCGGGCGCCGCAGAGGGCAAAGTTCTTCTCCTGCTAGCCGCTCTCTACTTGACCCATTCCTCGCCCGCCCGCTATCATGCTTATCACTGCGTCACGGTTGCATTCCAGATGGGCCTGTAGCTCAGGTGGCTAGAGCGCGCCCCTGATAAGGGCGAGGTCGGTAGTTCAAGTCTACCCAGGCCCACCATTCAGCCAGTAAAGACGAGGGCATTCTCACCTGTCACCGTTCCTCGCATCTCCGCCCAAACCCTTCTGTAGACAGCAGGCGCGGGGCGACACAACGGTAAAGATGGAGAAAGGAAGCGGGCCTCAGACGTAACCTCTGCCTATCACCCGTTGCCTTGTCTGGTGTACGATAACTCGAAGGAGCCTGTCATGGCAGCGCTGGATTGGTCACAATGCCCGGCTGTCGAAAGCATACCCGGAAAGGTAAGCGGGGCGTGGGTCTTCCGCGGCACACGGATGCCGGTCGCTACGGTCTTCGAGAATCTCGAATCGGGCGCCAGCATAGAAGAGATCATCGAATGGTTCGACCTGACCCGAGAACAAGTCACGGCGGTGCTGGACTTTGCCGCGCGCAGTTTGGAAACTCCAGCGCACCGCTAAATACTTATTCTGTTTGACCACGGCACTCCTGCTCCTCTCCAATCATTCCTCAAGGACCACGTAGTCAAAAAGACGAAAGACCTTGGTTGGGATACGCTGAGCAACGGCGAGCTGCTGAGAGTGGCGGAGGAAGCAGCCTTTGAAATTTTCCTGACAACCGACAAGAACATTCGCTACCAACAAAATCTAGCGGACCGGGTCATTGCCATCGTGGTCCTCAGCAATTCGCGATGGCCGGTCGTCCGCTTGTACATCGATCGGGTCGTTGCGGCAGTTGCCGCAGCAAAACCAGGTACCTATGCGGAAGTGGAAATCCCCGACCGATAACGTTTAACGGCATTGCCATTGCACTTTTAAAGCCTGCATGCTAAGAATCGCCTGGGAGGTGCCATCTTGAGGCGAATTTTGCGAATCTCTGCGAGCTTGGCTTTGGGCATTCTGATGTTGGGTGCCTCTCTGTCCGCGCACCACGGAACCGGCGTGGCGTATCAAGAGGACAAGTGGGTCACGCTAAAGGGAACCGTGACGGAATGGATTTGGTCCAATCCGCATTGCGGGATCCTGTTTGATGTGACGGACGAACAAGGGAACGTCGCGCACTGGGGCGCCGAACTGGGCAATCCGCACCAGCTATCCGCTGCCGGCTTTAGCAAGGATGTAATGAAGCCAGGCGACAAAGTATCCATCACCGGGCACCCTTCCAGGTCCGGCGCTCCGCGGATCCAGTTTCATCATATGTTGCTCACCGATGGCCGCACGCTCACCATGGGCGGCATCAAGGGAAATGGCGAGCACGCGGACACGGAATATTAGGCGATCGAGCGGGTTCGGATTCGGCAGGATTTCTTCCTACATTTCACACCGCATATTACGAAGCTTGGTTCAGGAACCGGATCGGAATGAATTGACAAAGGAGATTGACGATGTGGAATCGACTCCTCCATTCGATCGTGCTCTTGACGGCGCTGCTGGCATTCTCGCGCGTTGCGTTCGCTCAAACGTACGGCACACCGGGATACTCGCCGGGAGCGTGGAAGCCCGACGAATTGCCGAAGGAGCTTTCCCAGCCGAAGCCATTCAATGCCCACGATCTATCCGGCGTGTGGTCAACGCCCACTACACCAGGATATTTCGAGAGGCATTCCCTCGATGACAAATGGATAGACACCAAAGATAAAAAAGTCCCGCCGCAAATGAGATCAAATACTTCGCCGCCGCCGATGACGGAGTGGGGCAAGGCGAAATTTGAAGCCAACAAAGTTAGTTACGGCCCAAGAGCCGTGGAACCCGAGTTCAATAACGATCCGGTTTCGCAGTGCGAGCCATTGGGCTTTCCGCGCGACTTGTGGGAAGCGAATCTCAGGCCGTTTGAGTTCATTCAGACTTCGGACAGGGTGCTGCAGCACATGCAATACCATGACACTTGGCGCACAATCTGGACCGATGGGCGAGCGCTTCCGAAGGATCCCGATCCGGCCTGGTACGGATATTCAATCGGCAAATGGGACGGAGATACTTTTGTCGTAGAGTCCATCGGCTACGATGACCGAACGTGGATCGATCATTTCGGCAATCCCCATAGCGACCAGATGCATCTCGTGGAGCGTTACCGGCGCGTGGACAAGGACACACTGAAACTCGACATGACGCTCACCGATCCAAAAACGTATACCAAGCCCTGGGTGGCGGACACCATCACCTTCGTCAATCCGAAAGCGGCAATTTTTGAGGAGATCTGTTCGCCTTCGGAAGAGCGCCGGTTCAACGACGACATCAGGGATGAATCCAAAGCGAAAACCAAACCTTAACCGCGTCGCCTCGCAAATTGTGGCGCAGGTTTCAGCTTGTGGGTTTTGGTGCTTGCAGGGCCTAAAACCCACAGCCTGAAGCCTGCGCCACCATCACTTCCAAGTCCGGGCGATCATTTCATCTACTTCGCGCTTTCCCTCTTCAAGATTTTCCGTCGGAAGATAAGCAGCGACATACCGATCCGGACGAATCAGCGCCAGGCCTGGTGTAAAATGTTGCATCGAGCGTGAAAATTCGCCTTTCACATCGAATACCGAAGTGACTCCATTCGGGGCTGGTGCGCTGTCGCTGGGGGCACGGATCGCAACGCGCTGCAGCTTCAGCGGCTGCCATAAATCCGCGGGCAGCCGATCAAACAAATTCGCGGGAGTTTGCGGCAGCGAGACCAGCGCGAAATCATTCCCCAGAAAATCATCGAGCAATCCCCTACGACCGGCAGCTTGAACTTCAGGCTGCGGGAAAAGCCTTCCGATCAACGAAACCGCGGCAGCGCGCTTTCCCTTAATCGCAAGAAAACCCGCGTCGAAACGCGGTTTGGGTTTATATTTCATCTCCGCAAAATAAGCGCGCGCCGGAGGGACGGCACTGAGCAATCGAAACGCGGCCTGCAATGCAAACGCGTTCCACTTGCTACGCGGCATCATGACTTTTCCCATTCGCAACGCCAGCTGAATCATTTCCCAGACATGCTTTCGGCGTTCCAGCTCATAGGTTTCGAGCAGGCGCGGGCCCAGCCGCCCTTGAACGACCGCGGCGAGTTTCCACGCGAGATTGTGAGCGTCGCGAATCCCGCTGTTCATTCCCTGCCCAGCGAAGGGAGGCGAGAGATGCGCGGCATCTCCGACCAGAAAAATTCGGCCGTCGCGCCAGCGGTCCGCCATGCGCGCATGAAAAGTATAAACGCGGCTGCGGCGGAGCGGAGTATTCGCTTCGCCATGCCGGCTCAGCAATTTTCTCGCAAATTCAGGAGACGTAACTTCCGGTTCCGTTTCTCCTTCCTGCAACATGAATTCAAAACGCCGTGTCCCGTCCGGCCCAGGAAGCGAGAGACACGGACGCGCTGGATCGCAAAATACTTTTGTATCTCGCGTGTGGTCCCGGGTTTCCTCCAGATCGAGGATGAGCCAGCGCTCCCGGAACGTGGAACCGCTAAGCTTGATCCCGAGTTTCTCGCGAACGAAACTCCGGCCTCCATCGCACGCGACGAGATACGCCGTGGAGACTTCGATCAAGCTTCCGTCCGCGCGCCGCAGAACAAGATCAACCGACTCCGGACCCTGACGGACATCGATCAATTCCGTGCTGAACCATGCCTCGGAATGAGCCTCAATGAGAGCGCGAGCACGGAAATAATCCCGCAACTGCTGCTCGAAGATGGGCTGGCGAAATGCGTTCCGCCGCGGATAGCCGTATTCCTTCGCGGTCGGGCGCACGCGCAGAAAACACGATCCTCCCGCGCTGAAATAATCGGATCCGTAACCGAGCACGACGCGTGACACAACGGCGTCGACGACTCCAATCGCCTGCATCGTCCGCAGCGATTCGTCGTCAATCGAAACCGCCCTCGGCTCCTGCACCGTCGTTTCGTTTCGCTCGACAAGCAAAACGTCGACGCCATAGCGCGCCAGAAGGTTTGCGGTTGTGAGGCCATTCGGCCCTGCTCCGACGACTACGACGGGCCATTGCTGATCTGGTCTCATAAGGCAGAGGGGAACAATCCAGCCTGAGGTATGCGGCGCCGCAAATTACGGTGTCCTGAGTCGATTTACAATGTCAGGCGAAAATTGCCGGAAGTGCTTCACGTTCCAGGTGTAAATGTAATCGGCTTCCGCCTTCATCGCGCAGCGTCCCAGTAACGCGTCGTAAATGGTGCCGCCCACAACTCCGGTCGCTGCCGCTTCTATCAAGGCATCGTAATATTCGTCCGCAGTCAGCGTTACAATCGCCAGGCGTTCCCGGACATTTTCCAAAAAGAGCATTACCTGCTCGCCGCTCAAACGGTGCTTTCCCGGTAAGCGCGTTGCTGTCGCGTAGAATTCGGCCAGGCTATGCGCTCCGCAGCTTCCTTGTTCTTTATCTGTTTTGAGAAAGGCGCTCAAACTTGCCTCATGATGCTCGTGGTCTTCAAGAAAGCATGGAAGCAATACGGAAGTGTCAAAGAACAATTTCATGACCGTTTGCCAAGATTGTGGTTTTCGCGCTCCTGGCGGATTTGCTGCACTGTCTCTTCGACCACGGCTTGGCTGAGGGGTTCACCGGACCGATAGACCCATACGCCGTGCTTTTTACGAAGTTGGGCGTGTCCCCGCATGGGCCGCAAGGTGATTTCGTCACCCGAACTTTCTACTTCGAGGGTATCACCAGCCTCCAACTGTAATTGGTCGCGAAGTGGCTTTGGAAGGACGATTCTTCCAGCTTTGTCGAGGGTCAATCGTCGAGACATTGTGCCATTTTATAATGGTATTTCCCATCTGTAAATGGTATTCATGGTGCTTTGTTCCAAAAGGTGCTGCACAGCCCTCTTCCCGAAGCCCCGTTCGATTATTCCCTATTTGATCGCGATGGGATTGACGGGAGACCCAACCGCCTTGGTAATGGGCAGCGGCGGCGCGCAGAAAAAGAATTCGTAAACGTGGTCCTGCGCGCAATCGGCCGCCAGGTCTTTCAAATAAAATATTTCCCCCATGCTGATGCCGATCATGGGGATGACCACCCAGTGCCAGGGCTGGCTCGCGACGCTTGTTTCGTTGGGCCGTACTTCGCAGCCCCATGTATCGGCGCAAATTGCGGCCATGTCCGTCTTCCGAATCCATTCGGCGGTTTCAAATCGCAGGCCGGGCGCGTTGCCGCCCGCATAGCCTTCCCATTTGCCTGCTTTGAGGCAGCGCTCCATGTGTCCCGTACGGACGATCACGAAATCGCCCTTGCGAATCTCAACGCCCTGCGCGACGGCGCATTTTTCCAGCTCTTCGGTGCCGATGCCGTAGCCGTCTTCGAGCGAGTCTACGCCTTTATGCCGGGCCACGTCCAAAAGCACGCCGCGGCCGACCATTTTGTCTTTCACCTTCTCGATGCCGTTTTTCTGCGCGCCGTTTGCATCCACGAGCCGCGCGTCGTAGCCGTTCCACATTTTTTCGCCGTTAAACACGTGGCCCAGCGCGTCCCACTGCGTCCCGCATTGCAGCGGCATGGAGACCATGTCGTCGGCATATCGTATTCCGATAGATTCCTGGCGTCCCGCGACCGCGTCGGTCCCGGTTGCCAGCATGGTGTGAATGGGATTGAAGCGATTGCCCCACAGGCCGTTCTGCGGGCCATTGCTGTCAAAATTGAGCGCCAGCGAAAACACTTTTCCTTTGCGGATCAGGCGCGCCGCGTTGATGATGTCCTGCGGCGAAATATTGTTCAACGTTCCGGCTTCGTCCTCGGCGCCCCACCGTCCCCAATTTTTCAAGCGTTCGGAAGCGTCGTGAATATCCTGGAGCGTCACTTGATCATTCATTTTCGTCATGAGCTTCAACCCTCTGTGAAATTTTCGGAACCATGCGCACAAACTTATAGGCTATCATGGCTGGAAATTCCACACCTTCGCGTTGTGGGTCTCACTTGGATCCAAACACATGCCCGCCTGAAGGCGGGCGCTACAAAAACCACAACCGATATTCCATATGGGCTTTGGAGCCAGTGCTAATAGATCCAGGAAAAAAGCGACCTGGCTTTCTTCGGACCGCGGCACCATCTGCTAGAGTTAACCTTCACCGTCAGGCCGCTGCGACAAATAGGAAGGAGTTTCCATGGAATCAAAGGCTATAGGCATGATTGGACTGGGAATCATGGGATCGGCAATGTCGAGTAATCTCATTCGTGCTGGTTTCAGGGTCTTGGGTTACGACGTGCTGCCACGACGCCGCGCCGAACATCGCAAGGCGGGCGGTTCCGTCGCGCGCAGTTGCCGCGATGTGGCCAAGCGATGCGACATTATTGTGACCTCGCTGCCATCTTCCGATGCGCTGCTTGACACCGCCGAAGAACTCTCCCAATCGTCACGGCCCAATCAAATCGTAATTGAAACGAGCACGCTGCCCATCCCGGTGAAGGAAGCGGCGCGCAAACGGCTCGCGGCGCGCGGCGCGATTCTGCTCGATTGCACGCTGAGCGGCACGGGCGCGCAAGCGCGTGTCAAAGACCTGGTGGTGTACGCAAGCGGCGATCGCAAGTTGTATCGCCGCATCGCTCCCGTGCTCGACGGTTTTGCGCGCGCTCACTACTACGTGGGCGCGTTCGGCGCCGGCTCCAAAGTAAAATTTGTCGCGAACCTTCTCGTGGCGATTCACAACGTGGCCGCGGCCGAGGCCATGGTGCTGGCGATGAAATCGGGGCTCGATCCCGCAATGGTGTTAAAGGTGGTCGCCGATGGCGCGGGAGCATCGCGCATGCTTCAGGTGCGGGGTCCGATGATGGTGAAAGGCGATTATTCGGATGCGGCGATGAAAGTGCAAGTTTGGCAGAAGGACATGACGATTATCGGCGACTACGCGCGGAAAATCGATTGCCCGACGCCGCTATTTTCGGCCAGCGCTCCCTTCTACACCGCAGCGATGGCGATGGGCCACGGCGCGGAAGATACCGGAGTGGTCTGTGCGGTTCTTGAGCAAATGGCGAACAATCCCCGACGGCGGCGATAGCACGTATTTTCGCGCGATAGAGCAGAAAAATACCCCGCCTCTGAAGAGGCGGGCTACAACAAATCCGGCGCACTCTGCGCGTCAAAATGGTTCACAAGCGATCAAGGGATGATGTAGCCCGGGTCTTCAGACCCGGGCGGGTGCCATCAAATGTAAGGAGCGAATGTGGATTAGCGTCGATCTTCGGCCTTAACGGGTGCAAGCCCTGCAGCGCGCGATGCGTCCAGGTCCTGCTCAATCGTCTCCAGCGAACGCCCCTTCGTTTCCATCCCCACAAAAATATAAGCGAACCCCGCCAGCGCGAACCAGCCCGCCAAGTAGGAGAAAGCTGGCAGCAACGCATCGACAGATGCTTTCGGCGTGATGATGTTCGAGGATCCCACGATGAGCGCAAGCCCCAGCGGGCCGATCACTTTTCCCAGTCCGCCGAATCCGTAGGCCGAGCCCATGCCGGTCGTCCGCAGCGCCACGGGCCACACCTCGGCCGAGTATGGACCGACGATCGCAAAACCTCCATCGGCAAAAGCGTTGTTTACAATCAGCAGAAGCCAGAATACGGAAATCGTTCCGAAAAAAATATTATGGCAAAGCGCAGCTGTGGCAATTAGAATCGCGGCGCCAAAACTGGCTATTGCGCCGGTCGCCTTCCGTCCAATCGCGTCGGATAGATACGACAATCCGATGCGCCCGAACAGGCCTGCAAAATTCACAAAAATCAGCAGGAAGGACGCCCGCGCGGGCGTGACACCCAGGAGTTGCACAAGCAATGTTGGAACCCACAGCGTGAGCCCGTAGTAGCCCGTCTGCGCACCCAGGTTCGTGATCCAGGAGACCGCCAGGCTCCTCGGGTACCGGAAAATGTCCGATAGCCGGGACATGGGCTGCTTTTGTCCCTCCAGCGCACCCGCGTCCAGGGGAAGCGCCGCAGGGTCCATTTCCAGAGCCCACGCCAGGGATTTCCGCGCTTCATCCATTCGCCCCATCTGGATCAGCCAGCGAGGCGATTCCGGCACCCAGGCGCGAATTAACAGCGTGAGAAGCCCGGGAACCATTCCAATCGCGAAGAGACCTCGCCAGCCCACATACGGCGTGGCATACGCGCCGAGGGCCGCGCCCAGGAGCACGCCAATCGGAACGGCTGCCGTGACCAGGCCGCCGACCAAGCCGCGCTTCGAGGCCGGTACGAACTCCTGCACCAGGGGAAGATCGACGCAATACAAGCCGCCCACGCCAAATCCAATCAGAAACCGGAAGACGGAGAGGAAAATCCACGCGTTGTCGGGCGTAAAAGTCAGAATGCCCGTGGCGATCGAAAAATTGATCACCGTCATGAGGAAAACTTTGCGGCGTCCAATCTTGTCCGCGAGCCAGCCGTAAAATACCGCGCCAAACATCGCGCCGAAGCCTGAAGACAACAAAATGACGGCGGATTCGCCAAACGTGAGCTTCCACGGTCCGGCGATAAACGCCACAACGTAGCCGATCAGAAAATAATCGAAGAACTCGAGCATATCGCCCAAGACCGCGGCAGTAATAATCCGGCGCTGATTGCCCGTCAGCCTTGTTTGCTGTTCTAGATATTGGAGCATGTGAGTTTTATTCCGGCGGATCATACACCAGCGGCTCTAAGTAGGACAGGCTTCTGCCTGTCTCTTTTTCAAGCGGGCAAAATCAAAACCAGACAGCCTGAAGGCCGTCCTACTAAAGTCCAGATCCAATGCAGAGCATTTAGATTTTGCATGGTCAATCG